>JAJZBJ010000106.1 GCA_021798975.1 Bacillota bacterium
ATCCCACCGACCACCTTTCGCCCCCGATCGGGTTAGAGAGACGGTGAGACGTTGAATCTGAGTTTCACGCCAAAGGGGGGTTACTGTGGAAATCACGTGGATCGATGAGCAAGATCCCGTCGGACACAGGATTTTTGATTCCTGGTGGGAAGCCGACGAATGGGCGGACTCCCTCCTCACAGATTTTTACCCCTTCGATCGTATCGGATACATGACCCCGGACCAAAAGGTGATGGCGTCCCTGTTGCGCCGTCTCCCACCATACATCCGCGAGTGTGCATTTGAGGCTCTGGTCCATACCGCCACCGACTCCATCGACGGAAAACCCTCTACAAGATCTGGACGACGAGAACGTGAGGTCCCGCGGAGTCTCATAGTGGCGCCGACGCGCATCCTTCCGGGACACTCGCCCCCAAGAGCTCCGTCGGGATCACGGTCGCGCGTGCTGCCGCAACGCCCGATAGTCGTCCTCCAAGATCGCCATGATGATGATGTCATAGTACCCGTGGTCAAACCGCCACGCTTCCCGCATGACCCCTTCGCGTTGGAACCCCAGCTTTTCGTAGACGTGAATTGCGCGCTCGTTGATGGTATACACGTCCAATTGGATGCGATGGAGGTTCAACATCCCAAAGCCGTAATCGAGCATCAGCTTCGTCGCTTCGGTGCCGTAGCCCTGACCCGTCCACCGCGTGTCGATGGCGATGCGGAAACTCCCACAGCGGTTGTTGGGGTTGTCCATATCCATAAGGGCGATATCCCCGATGAGTTGATCCGTCTCCTGCAAGAAAATCCCAAACTGCACGCGCGTGGGGTCCTCCGTGATTCGCTCAATATACGCGGCGATTTGTCGTCGGGAAAACGGACGCTGGGTGCCCGTGAGACGACGCACCTCGGGGTCACTCGTAAAAAAGTCGTCGGTGTCCTCCGGTTCCAAATAGCGCAGATAGACGTGCTCGCCTTCGAGGTACTTGACCGATTTAGCTATGACATCCACACATCCCTTCTGATTGGGCTGGGTCCTCATGGACCCGGACAGTTCCGCCGCACGCCAAGCCATCCCATGTCAAGTGACACTGGCACGGGCAGGTCGGGGGCAACGTCTAGTATACGTCCCTAGTCGCCGCCTGTCGTCCCGCACTAGCGAAGCACAGCCATGCTGTAGCGCTGTTCCGCTTACGCCCCCAAGAGCTCCTCTGGGGGTTCTAATGTGGGTCGCCAGCCAGTGTCCCGCCTTAAGGGGTCAGCCAGCGGGCAACGCTCAAGACATGGACCCCATACTCGTCAAGTCGCGTAAGGACCGCCGGATCTTCCAGTAGGTCCTTGTCACCGGTGACCAAGTGGGTGATCTGGTGCCAGACACACGCCGCTACAATGGGTGCATCCTGCGGATCCCGCACGACTTCGACCCATTCGGCTATCGTGGCGTCCGGCGGGTCTGCGAGTACCAGAAACCGCGATCGCACGCCGGGCCATACCTCCGCGACGTGAAACTTGGCCTCCAGAATGCGGGCCGCTTCCGCATCGATCCATTGGGTAATCAACAGTTGGGGCCAACGTTCCCACCCACTATAGAGGGCCTGTGCCGCCTGTCCTCGGGCAAATACCAAACCCGCCACCACGACATTGGTATCCCACAGCACGCGCATTATTTAGGACCCTTGGGATCCTTCTGCCGTTCTATCCATTGCTCTGCCCGGACCTCGCGGGCCCAGCGGTAGACATCCTCCTCGGTAATGCCTTCAGCGGCCGCGATGGCCCCCAGGCGACCTTGCGCGCCCTCCACATCGGGCAGGTTCAGCTTCTGCACCCGCAAGGTCCCGTCCTCTGCACTAACAAACGCCAGCACATCACCGGCGTGAATATCGAACCGCTCGCGAATCTTCTGCGGAATCGTGACTTGTCCTTTGGTGGTCACTCGAGACGTCTCCATGGCTCCGGCCTCCAGTAAGGAATTCTTACAGGAAGCATACCACACCCCGGTTGATGCCTATATAGTTAACGATGCGAATAGCGGACTATCCGGCCCAATCGTCCTGGAATCAAGGCAACCTCCACACTGATAACCTACGGTCCCGTTACCCGGCTATTTACTTTTCCAGGTATTGCTGGATCACTGGTAGCGCGAAACGGCAGGGCCTCCCGGCGTTGCGTCAGTACAAAACTTCGGGGGCAAACCTTCAACCCCGGAGGTCGTTTGGTACCCAAGCCGGTGAATGATGCACGGACGGGAGGACTTTACCATCCACTGAGAGAAGGCGCTAACCGGTCCCGTGGTATGCTGAAGGGAAGCGATCCAGAACTCGATGTCCTATCATCCATGCGAAATCAGGGAGGGCGCCTCGGCGGGGATACGCTTGCAATCTCTCATGCAGATCCTGAACAAAACGCCGAATCCTTGGCAGAGCGGCTGGACGCCTGCCCTCATCGAGCTCGTCTCGCCCTCTTGTGGGGGTCTGGGGCGTTATGACGTCAGATGGGGATGGGGTGGGCCGCGCGAGCGGTTTACGGGAATCACGTGGGGGGAGGGTGGACAATGCCATGGCCTAATGACATCGTCCTGCTAACACGCAGCGGCTCCTATGCGTACGGGCTCGCGACACCCACGAGCGATGTGGACCTGCGAGGGGTCGCATTACCCCCCGTCCAGTGGATCCTCGGGTTCCCGCCCCGCGATGTTCATGGATCGGAGACCTTCCATTCGCTGGCTGGCGATGACCTCGTGATTCACACGCTTCAAAAGTTCTGCCGTCTTGCCTGCAAGGGTAATCCCAACATGTTGGATATGCTCTTTTGCGAGGAGACGGACGTGGTGAAGCAGAGCTGGGTGGGCCGGGAGCTGCGAGCGCATCGGGCGTGGTTTTTATCCAAAGAAGCCTTTACGGCCCACGCCGAATATGCCAACGCGCAGCTGCACCGCATCGGGACCCATAAGGCGCACCGCGGTGCGGCCCGGACGCCGGCCGCATTAGATTATAAGAACCTGTATCATCTAATCAGGGTACTGATGAACGGCATTGACATCGTGCGCGACGGTGCGCTGCACGTCAAACGCCCCGAGGCCGACTTAGCGGTGCTCCGCGACATCCGCGCAGCCCGCTGGACCATCGAGCGCATCGTCGCGCGGGCCGATGACTTACTGGCAGAAGGAAAGCAATATTTAGCCGGGAGTCCCTTGCCGGATCGGGTCAATCGCGAGGAGGTGGAAGTGTGGATGATGGGCATTCACCGGGCGTGGATCGACCCGTCCCAGTCGCCATCCATGATCGTCTCCCAAAATCCGTAGACGCTGTTTGGCAAAGCCTTTTAAGCCATGGGCACACCGTTCTGGTCGGAGGATCCGTCCGCGACTGGTTATTGGGGAAAGCGCCGCATGACTGGGACCTGGCGACGGCGCTCACCCCAGACATCGTGCTGGCGATCGGCCAGCAAGCCGGATATCGCGTCGTCCCCACCGGTCTCAACTTTGGCACCGTGACGTGGCTAACCGAGGCCGGGCCGGTGGAGATTACCACGTTCCGCCGGGATGGACGTTATGTAGACGGCCGCCATCCGCAGATGGTCACGTTTGGCGACACGCTGGAAGAAGATTTAGCCCGGCGCGATTTCACCATGAATGCCATGGCGATCGAGTGGGATGGTCGGCTGGTGGATCCCTTTGGCGGCGCCCGGGACCTCCAAGCGGGCCAGATTGTTGCGGTAGGCCGCGCCGATCATCGGTTCGCGGAAGACCCCTTGCGCATGATGCGGGCGGTCCGCTTTACGGGGCTTGACCATCACGGACATCCGCTAGCCCTCGCGCCTTCCGTCATGGCGGCCATTCAACGGCTGAAGCCTCTACTCCTCAATGTCAGTGCCGAACGCCAACGGGATGAATTGATGAAACTGCTCGACGAGCCGCATTTTGGATCCGCCTTGCGAAGCTTGGATGCATCAGGCCTTTTAGGCATCATGTGGCCCGAATGGGTGGCCACGCAGGGCTTCGACCAGCAAACCCCCTATCATCCCTGGCCGCTCCATGAGCATCTGTTGGTCACAGCGGGCGCGGGACCGTCACCCCTGCTCCGCCTTACCGGCTTGCTGCATGACATCGGCAAACCCAGTTGCTTTTGGGTAGACGAACACGGGACCGGCCATTTTTATGACCACGAGCGGTTGGGCGCGATCATGGCGCGGCGTCTGTTAGAGCGGCTGGCCTTTGACCGGGCCGCCATCGACCGTGTCAGCATCCTCATTGCGCAACACATGTTTCCCTGGGAGAGCGCCGGGGCCAAAACGATGCGCCGGATGATCCGGGAGCACGGCGACGAGATTATCGAACAGCTGCTGGAATTGCGCCGCATGGACGTTGCGGGCCAAGGGCGGGTCTGGGACCCAGACCACGCCGTGCGGAACACCGTGACCAGTCTGCTGCAAGAACGCCCTCCCGCGTTGCGCCACCTGGCCATTAACGGGCACGCGGTCATGCATGCGACCGGGGTTCAGCCAGGCCCGGCGGTCGGCCGGTATCTGGAAGCATTGCACGATTGGGTCGACGAAGATCCCGCACGCAACACGCCCGATCAGCTCCTGCAGCGCCTGCACGAAATCGCCGGCATGCCCTAGCGCCGCCGACGGGTCTCACCTTGGGAAGACGCCCCCGCTCTCTTTATCGAGTCGGGCCGATGCTCGTCCCGAGGCTCTATCTGCGCCGCGGCTACCCTCTGCCGTCTTGGGCATGGTGCAAGGTCAATTCCTTCCGGGCCCGCGGCATTCCCCAGATGGTCGGTATGGTACCGAGCGTGAGGGCGGCCAAGATCCACACAATAGTGGCGTCTCCCCACTTCGCGGCCAGATACGTGAGCGGAATGACCAAAATGGCCCCCAGTCCATTGGCGAGACCCAGCGCGACCCCCGACCCCAATGCAGGATTTTCAGGGAAGATGTCCTGGCCGATGAGCATGGTAGTCGACGAGGACCCGAAGAGCGCGATCCCCATCACGCCGAGTACGGGCCAAATCCAAAATCCTTGCAGCGATGCGAACCCGGCCATGCTGATAATGGCCAACACACTGGTACCGGCCAACACCGCCCCTTTCCCAAATCGATCATTCATGGCGCCTCCGAGCAGATTGCCCACGATTCCGATGCCAATCAACACCGTCACGAGGGCTGAACCCACCACCAAGCTGCCGCCACGCTGATGCCACAAAATGGGCGACAGGGTGACCATCTCATAGGTGGTGGCGGACCGCACGATGGAATAGCCTAAGAGCGCGGATGCCGGTTTGAGATGGCGGTTGAAGGCGATGGCGGCACCTTGCCGGGGCTTTTTGGCAGCCGGCGGAATCACCTTCATCACCCAGGGATAGGTGACCACCAACGGCAGCGCCAACAGCCAAATCCAATGCAGGCCCCACCGATGAACAACCACCCCGGCCGCCAAGGGTCCGAGGCTGCGGCCGACTTCGCCCCCCACCAGGAAGACGGACATCACCGCGCCCTGCCGGGCCCCGACGCGGCTTCGGGTAATGGAGAGCGCCTGCGGGTGAAAAGCGGTATTGCCCACGCCCGTCAAGATGAGAAGCATAATGAGGAGCCAAGCCGGATGCGCCCAGCCGATCAACGCAGCGCTGAGAGTGCTGAGGGCTACCCCGCCAAGCACCATAACGCGGCCGCCTAGGCGATCGGCCAGCCATCCGGAAAGCGGCTGCAATCCTTGAGCCAACAGCAGGGCGCTCATGAAGCCGCCCGCCAACGCGGCCGGGACGTGACGCTGAGAGAGGATAAAGGGCAAAATGCCCGGCAGGTAGTTGGCGATGCCGTCGTTCAAGAAGTGCGTCCAGGTCAGCCAGCCAATGACTTGGCGCCGGTCTGGCGACAACGATGTGTTTTGCAATGGTGCAGCCAAGGGATATCCTCCGGTTTTCATTCGTTGCGCTAATGCTAGCATAGTTGCTAGCGAAAAATGTCGCTTTCGGGGAGATCGTGCGCATCCAACATTCGCCAGGCCGCGGCCATGCCGTGCCATGCCTGCTGGCGCCGCGCTGTCGTCCCATCCTGTTTGCCCGAGATGTAAAACACCCGGCCCCTGAGAATCTCGGGATGCCGGGTGTTCTTGACCCAACTCCGTCTAGCTGCCGCCGGTGCTGCTGCATTGGCTGGTGTTCCCCTGCAGAACCACCGGACCCGTGGCATCGAAACTTTGCCCCACACTGATGGTGATGGGGGTATCCATGGGGAGGGGCGACCCGTAGCTTTGCTCCCGCCAGTGCATCCAAATGCCCTGGTCAATGTCGGTGAGAGTCATGACACGGGGCGGATACGACGGGAACTGCAACACGTACGAATCGTAGCAAGGCCCGAACGTGGACGGACTCGGTAAGCTCCACGTGGTGGTAACGGTCGCAAGGCCGCCAGTGGTGAATTGGCGGATCCAGACACTGCCGCCGGGCGGCTCCATGAACCCGTTGACGGGTCCAACCTGGGCCGTCAAGACGACGCAGCAATCACTGACAACGGGAGAAATCTCCATCGTGGTCGGCCAGGCAATGCCTAACGGAGCAGGCGCGGCCTGGGCATTGTGAATCCCCAAGTGATAGTACGTCACCGGGCCCGCCAGCCCATCGACAGTAATGCCCTCGGCTGTCTGGAAGGCCTTTAAGGCTGCCAGCGTAGCGGCATCATAGTAACCGGTGATTCGGCCGGTGTAGTAGCCCAATTTCTTCAACAGCACTTGCAGGAAAACCACATCAAAGCCATTGCGGCCGGTTTCAATGGCGCGTCCTCCCGCAAAGGTGTAGAGCCAGGTGGCATTATAGGTGCCATATCCGACGATGCTATTGTCGGGAAACCCGGTGTCGCCGTTAGCCGCGGCATCGTGCTTGAAGGCCAGCACCGCGGCGGCAGTGGCCGCGTCGAACGTACCGGTCGCGGGCTTTCCAATCAGGGAACTGTAGCGGAACAAGTTGAGGCGGTTTTGCAAGATGGTCACGTCACCGCCCGACATGCCGGTTTGCAGTTGGCGGCTGCCATAGACCGGACCGCCGTAGGTCACATGCGAACCCACGCCTTGCCCATACACGAAATAGGTATTCGGCCCCAAGATGCCATCCACGGAAAGCCCGAAGTACGACTGGATGTTCCGCACCGCCTGTTGGGTAGCCGACCCGTAGGATCCGTCAATCTGAATGGGAGATCCCATCGGGCCCAAGGGGGGGTTCATGGTCTTCAGCATCAAGTTGTAGACGGCCTGGGCCACGGCCACATCGGTCCCCTTGTCCCCCAAGGACAGCTGTCGGCTGCCAAACGGAACATAGGGCGCAAACGTATCATCAAATAACGCCACGCTTCTTTTCCTCCTCTGGAAGTTTGTTCCAAAGTATGCAGGAGGACCCTCATGCGTGACACATCTCGCCGGCCGTTTCCGGGACATGTTCAGCACCCCAAGGCGCCATGACAGGGCTCATCTCACCGTGTGGGCGACACACCGGCGCGCGCCCGGCGCAGCCAATGTGCCACCAAGCGCTCCACCAAAAAGGCGCAGAGCAGCAGCGCGGTAATCATCCCGACGACGCCTGGCCAGCCGTAGACACTCCAAAACACGCCGCCCGCGGCTCCGGCGATACTGGACCCCGCGTAATAGAACAAGAGGTAGAAGGACGACGCTTGCGCCTTGAACGCAGGCGCCAGTTGACCTACCCATCCGCTGGCGACAGAATGCGCGCCGAAAAAACCGAAGGTAAACACCGCCAGCCCCGCAATCTTCACCGCAACCGGCACAAAGAGCGTCATCAGACCACCCGCCAGCGCAATCGCGATAGCCATGCGCATGGCTTGGGAGCGCCCCATGGCATCCGACAGCCGGCCCATTAGCGTCGAACTGAGGGTGCCCGTGAGATAAACGACAAAAATGAATCCCACCAGGGTTTGACTGAAGTGATACGGTGCCCCCATCAAAAGATAACTGACGTAGTTGTACATGGTGACAAAACCGCCCATCAGCAGGAACCCGAGCGTGTAGACCCCAATCAGGGGCTTCCCGTGAAACGCCTCTCCGAGCCGTTGCAAAACTTCCTGAATTCCGATCGGCTTCGGGGTAAAGTTTCGCGGTCTCGGCAGCGCGCGCCAAAACCAGACCGCCAGTCCGAGGCTCAAGAGGCCTAGGACCAGAATGGCCACCCGCCAGGAAAACGCATCAGACAGCGCGCCAATCATCATCCGCCCGGTCATGCCCCCAACCGACGTTCCACTCACATAGAGGCCCATGGCTCGACCAATTTCCCGGGGATGAAACTCCTCATTGACGTAGGCCATGGCGATGGAGGGGAATCCCCCAATGACGGCTCCTTGCGCCGCACGCAGCAACAGCAGCGCCGCAAAGTTGGGAGACATGGCGACAAATATGGAAAGCAAGGCCGACGCCAACAGCGACGCACTCATCAGGCGCTTGCGGCCCCAACTGTCGGAGACACCCGAGACCCACAGCATGGAGACCGCCAGCGCCGCCGTGGCCGCTGACAGCGATAGACTCGACACCGCCGGCGCCACATGAAAGTGCCGGGAGAGTTCCGGCATGAGCGGCTGGGTCGCATAGAGCTCGGCGAAGGTGACAAACGCGCCGCCAAACAGCGCCATGGTCGAGCGGCGATAGTCGGGGGATCCGGGCTGGATGTAGGTCATCAGTGACGTGGCTCCTCTTGGCGACACCGTGCGCTTCCCCCGCACAGCATCCGCATGCGCTGCTCCTACTATAAGCGACATGGCCGGGCAATCCCCCATCGGGCGTTTCTCTTTCGACACCCTAATCGGTATAGAACGATTGCTTTCGCCGTGTAGGGTTGCTAAGGTTATTCATAGCAAAGAACGACGCCGTGTCCAAAGAGAGGGGTATTAAAATGGCTTCTAAGCTTCTCGTGGTCATCTCGACCGGTGAAAGGGAAAAGGCCCTGACCGGGCTCCTATATACAACCAATGTCATACGGAATCGGTGGATCGATGACGTGCGAGTGTTCTTTTTCGGCCCTTTTGAAAAGCTGCTGGCCGAAGACCCCGAGATCCAAGAATGGACCACGGAGTTGGCCAGCCACCAACAGCCCATGGCCTGCAAGTTCATATCCGACAATCACGGGGTATCGGAACAGTTGTCCAGTCTCGGTGTCGATGTGCAGTACGTGGGCCAGCCTATCTCCGACGCCATTAAAGACGGCTATGTGCCCATGGTGTTCTAGTTCCCTGGAGAAGGACGGATCCTGAGCACCATGGCGCATCCGGCTTCAAAATACCCCAGAGGGCAAGCCCTCTGGGGTTTCTGCATCTTGGACGCACTGTCGATTCAATTTAGACGCTGGGCACCTGCTGGAAGAAGTGGCCGCACCACTCCGCCACATCGTAGAGGATGCGCACTGACGCGCCATAATCCTCGACTTCCAGGGCATGGTTGGCGTCCGTCACTGCATGCAGGTCGACGTGTCCCAGCGCTTCGACGGCTTTGATGTCATCACGGCCAAAGAGCGGATCGGCCGTCCCCACCACCACCATGGCGTGCTCCGTCTGCTTCATGACGTCAATCGCGGCCGCAAGCGGCGTGAGAAAGAGGTGGTGGCGCATCGGACGGGTCGATGCCAACTGCCGCTGCACCTGAGTGCCCACAACGGTACCCAGGCTCTTGCTGACAAAAATGAGGGGCTCGTCTCCTCGAGCCACCGTCGCAATGGCTTGCATCGCTTCTTCGGCCATGGTCGGAAAGTCCTCCCGCTCCACATCGGCGCGATTGGCTTGAAACCCATATTCGAGACTCAAGACATCGAAACGGTTGGCCAAGGCCGCCCGGCGGGCGTAGTGAAGCAAGGGGGCATCCACCGGGTAACTGCTGCCGGGAAAAATGACCGCGAGGCCGGAACTGTTCGCGCGTCGTTCAAGGCGATGGACGGCAGGCCTTCCCCATTGGGATGGAATGGTTATGGTTGACTCTCGGACTGTCATGGGTTGCTCCTTCGTGTGTGCCGGTTAGATACACCATCAGCGCGCGGGGTCCAGCCGTGCGCTCATTCAGATGGGGCAGCGGGTATCTGCCGCGCACCCCCGCTTCCAACTTGGTCGATGCCGAGGCCATCGTAACCCGCCGCCCCCCACCAACTTAGAAGCGCAATCGGCGCCCATCCAATCGTGGCTGTCGGCGCCAGTTATGCTCAGTTCTCTTGGACTGCGAGCATGGTTCGCAGTTGCTCCAGCATCCCCTTCCAGCCGTACTGCGCGCCTCCGATGGCTTGTTTGGCGCCGCTGGGAAAGCCGCTTTGCTCCAAATGGAGCTGAGTGGCGCCGGGCCGCATCTCTCTCAGGGTCCACGTCACCGTCGTACTGATCATGAGCGTCTCCGGCCCGCCGATCCAGGTATACGACAGCCGGTAGGGCGCATCGACTTCCAACACATCGCCGTTCACTA
>JAJZBJ010000107.1 GCA_021798975.1 Bacillota bacterium
ACGGTCTCTTGGACGGTCCGGTTTTGATTGCCGCTCCCCTGTCGGTGGTGGGGAACTGGGAGCGCGAGTTCGCGCGCTTCAATCCCACCATTCGGGTGGGAAGCCACCTCGGCACGACCCGCGCCCAAGGTCCGGACGTCGTCGACTGGATTGGCGGGCATGAGGCCATCCTGACGACCTACGATGTGCTGCTCCGCGATGTAGAGTGGCTGCAGCAGGTGGCATGGCTGGGGGTCGTGGCGGATGAGGCGCAACAATTGAAGAACCCCGGCACCAAACGGGCGCGGGCGATGCGGCGCATACCGGCTGGCTGGCGGGTGGCGCTGACGGGAACGCCGGTTGAAAACCGCCTGCACGATCTGTGGGCGGAAATGGAGTTCTTGAATCCCGGCTACCTCGGCAGCGAAAAGGACTTCCGCCAGCGCTTCGAGCGGAACGGCGAAGGCGCCTTGTCAGATCTGAAGCGGCTTTTGGCCCCATTCGTGCTGCGGCGCATGAAGACCGATCCGGCCGTTATGCCGGACTTGCCGGAGAAGGTCGAGATTCGGGAATGGACGCTTTTAACGCCAGAGCAAATCGCCCTCTACCAGGCCGTGGTGGACACGTTGTTCCGCGATGTGGCGGGCAGCATGACCCGTATGGCCCGCCGGGGTGCGATTGTGGCCGCCCTGACCCACTTGAAGCAGGTGGTGGACCACCCGGCCCTGTACCTGCATCAGAGCGGCCCCATCAAAGGGCGCTCCGGCAAATTGGAGCGTCTCGAAGAACTCTTGAGCGAGATTTTAGAGGCCGAGGAACGGGTGGTCGTGTTCAGCCAATACGTGGCCTGGGTTCAACTGCTGGCCCCGTATCTGCGGCGCCATTTTCATGTCCCGGTATTGACCTTTCACGGGTCGCTGCAAAAGGCGGAGCGGGATCAGGTCATCCAGCAGTTTACGGCCAAGGATGGACCGCCTATCCTATTGGCATCCTTGAAGGCGGGGGGCGTCGGACTGAATTTGGCTTCCGCCCAGCATGTCATCCACTACGACCGCTGGTGGAATCCCGCCACGGAGGACCAGGCCACCGACCGGGTGTGGCGCATGGGACAGACATCCTTGGTCACGGTGCACAAGTTTGTCACGCGGGGCACGGTGGAAGAGCGAATCGATGCCTTGATTCAAGAGAAGCGGCAGCTCTCGGCACGGCTTCTGTCCGGCGCCGAGGTGTCGGACGGCTGGGTGTCAGAGCTCTCCAACCGGGAGCTGCGGGAGTTGGTAGAACTGAGGGAAAGCTTATGGATCGAATCGTAGAGCGCTTCCGCGAGGGCGTCGCAGAGATTTTAGGTACCGGGCCGCTCGCGCACCTGCCGTCCTTGGTCCCGAGTGAAATGCAGGGGTTCGGGGGCCTTTTGCGGGGGGCGTTCACGGCAGATGTGCCCACCGCCGTATCGGTGCGCCTGGTGGTTGAGCCCTGGTCGACCGACGAGCGCTGGGAGGCCATGGTGCAAGGCCGAAGCTTGGGCGAACCGCAATTTTGGCGATGGCTCGCGGATGGTTCCCTGTGCCGCGTGCCCTTTGTGACCGAGCGCTTTGAGAGCCAATGCAGCCAGTGCGGAGAGGGCCCGTGCCTGCACGGGGCAGCGCTGACCTTCCACTGGCTAAACCGGGTAGCGGAGCGGCCTTCTCTACTCCTCTTGCTCTTGAACCGCCGCGGGTTGAACCGCTACACGAACTCCAATGCGCAGCCCATCGCCCGTGTGCCGGCCGTGCTGGGAACTAATTTGGACCGTACTAAGAAGGAACTTCTAGCCATCATTGATGCCGCCCAAAAGGCCGCTGGCCTGGAGCGCGACAACTTGTTCGGAGGGGGCGATGAGGCTGCGCATCCTAGCGACCGGCCTTAGCGGCGGGATCGGGCAAGCTTTTGCAGCGCGTGCCATCAGCCACTCCGACTGGCAGGTGACACGGCTTTTGCGCCAACCCAGCCAGCCCGCCGATGTCTGCTTTGATGTCACCTGGAGCGAAGAGCGGATGCGCGGCGCGCTCGGGCCGGTGGGGACGGTGGATGTGCTGCTGGCGTTGGCGGGAGCCGATATTCTGTCCGCTCCATTGCGCCGAAAGCCCTATGCCGATCGCTTGGAGGCGCTCTATCAAGTGGATATCCACGGCACGGTTAAAACGGTCCGGGCGGCGCTGCCCCATTTGGCAGACGACGGGATCATTATCCTGATGGGCTGGGACCAAGCGGGGCTCGGCAAGTCGGGCGAATCGGGGGAGTTGTACGCACTGGCCAAGGGGGCCCTGACCGCCTATGCCAAAAGCTTGGCTCTCACGCTGCTGGGGAGAGCCACGGTCTATACCGTGGCGCCGGGCTGGGTGGACACCCGCTGGGGAGAGACGCTGGAAGCCCCGCAAAAGCAGCGCATCGCTGCCCAGACCCGGGCGGGCCGCTGGCAAACGCCGGACGACGTGGCCCAGGTGTTGGAGGCGCTCATCACGTTCCCCCGCCAGCTGGCGACCGGCCAGGTCATCTATGTCAACCGCGGCGACGTGCTGCCCAGCTAGGGCACGGGTGGCGTGCCAGAGGCCGTCCCTCTGGCCACCACATGATGAAGCCGCCCAAAGACCCAGAAAGAAAAGCCGATGGGTCCTGATCGGGGCCTTTTCCCCACTTTTGTCACCTGCGGAACAAGCTCGGCGTACCGTGGGGGTGAAAGGAGGGAACCCGCATGTCTTGGCGTAACGTCATACTGGCTATTCTATCCGCTTGGTTTGTCATCGCAGCGTTTGCCTTCAATCCCCTGCACTCGTTGTCGTATTAGTTCACCGCCCTCATTATCGGCGGCCTCACCTTAATCATGGCTGTATGGGCCATTTTCGACCGTCGCCGCCGACGCTGGCGGCACGGGACCATGGGCGTGTTCGGGATTTTCCTGGCCCTCTCCGTCTGGCTGTTCGGTTTCATTGGTTCCCTGGGCCTGTTCTGGCTCAGCTTGATCGCCGGGATGCTCATCCTGGTCTTCTCGCTGGCCGAACTGATGCGCTAGCAACGGCGACCTCGACGGATCCCATCCGAAATCCGGGTGGGATCCTTTCTGGTGGCAAAATACGGTAACATGAGGTGTTGAGGCCGCACCGAGCGATCGTCCATCGGTGCGGATGATGAGACGGAGGGGCGACCATGCGCTTTGAGGATACGGTGGCTGTGGCGTTGGCAGCCGGATTTTTTGCCTTTGTGGCGGTGTCCCTGCTGCTCCGATGGACCGGACAAGTCGAGAGCCAGCCGATTGAACGACGTCTGACGGGACCCCGGTTTGTGTTCATTGCCTTGGCGTTCTTGCCTATGGCGCTGATTGAGGAATTTATTTTCCGGTGGCTTCTGATCGGCCAGTTGTCGCGTCTGACAACCCTGATTCCAGCCTTTGTCATCTCGGTGGTGCTGTTTATCCTGGCCCACCGGCCCAATGCCCGCCTGCACTACCTGACGGTGCTCAACCTGGCCGCGGTGAGCGTTCTGTTCGGCCTCGTGTACCTGCGCTGGGGGCTGTGGACCGTCACCGCCGCCCATGCCGGGTGGAATCTGGCCGAGTGGGGGCTGGGATACGCCGTCAGCGGACCCAAGACGCGCGCCTTGCTGCCGTCGCCGGCCCATCGCGACGTGAAAGGCGAACCCTTCGGACCGGAAGGCCACTGGGCGGCGACCGTGGTACTGCTGGCAGTACTGGCCATATTCAGTGCCACCGGGGTGGGCTGGTAACATCAACGCCCCGATACGAACTGATGTACATACACCTAATGGTTGTCGACATAAAGTATTTGACACGACCAAACTATTTGGCTAAGATAACGCATGGTGATGGAAGATGTCGGACGTGGAGACCACGCTGGAGGCCGCCGATGGCGTGCTGAAAGCAATGCGCCAGATTTTTCGTGAGCTGGCTCGAAACCAGCAGGAAATGATGATGCAATCCGATTTGTCCATGGGGCAGGTCAAGGCGTTTATGGCGATCGCCAAGGATGGGGATCCATCCGTGGGTGTGGTGGCTAAAGAGCTCCACATTGGTCTCTCTGCAGCCAGCCAAATGGTGGAGCGTCTGGTCAAGGCCGGGTTGGTGGAACGTCATCCGCATCCTCACGACAGACGCATCACCCAGTGTGTATTGAGCGACCGGGGGCGCGAGCTGTACCACCAGTTCGAGGCCGGTCCGCGGATGCTGCGGGCCTGGCTGGAACGCTTGGACGGCGAAGATTTGATGAGTTTGCAACGGGGTATTGGAGCCCTGGCGGCGGTGGCCGCCAGCGGTCGGCATGAAAGAGAGGAATAGGGGAATATGGCGATGAATGCATCCGCCCAGGGCGGAAAACGCGCCGGCCGGAGCCAGCGTTTGACGATTGATCCCGCTTTGGGCATTCGTGCGCAGGTGAGCCGTGAGCGCTTAATTTTGATCTTAATCAGCACCATGCTGGGGATGCTGTTGTTTTCCGTCGACCAGACGGTTGTCGGGACCGCCATGCCCCGCATCATCGCGGACCTGCATGGGCTGAAGGAATATGCTTGGGTGACGACCAGCTATTTGCTGGCGTCGACGGTGGGCGTGCCGCTGTATGGCAAGCTGTCGGACATCTACGGCCGCAAGCCCTTCTATCTGATGGGCATGGCGGTCTTCGTGCTGGGATCGGCACTCTCTGGAACGGCCCACACCATGACCCAGCTCATTATTTACCGCGGCATTCAGGGATTGGGCGGCGGTGCGCTGATGCCCATTGCGATTGCCATCATCGGCGACATTTTCCCGCCGGCTGAACGAGGACGCTGGCAGGGGCTCATGATGGCCGTGTTTGGACTGTCGTCCATCTTGGGACCCTGGGCGGGAGGCGCCATCACCGACCATTGGAGCTGGCGCTGGGTGTTTTACGTCAACCTCCCCATCGGCATTGTGGGCTTTCTGTTCTGTTTGACCGCGCTGCCGTCCGTATACCGGCAGTCCGACCACAGTATTGACTACTGGGGGACAGCGCTGTTAATCATTGCGGCGGTGCCGATGCTGCTCGGTTTTTCGTGGGCTGGGAACCAATATGCCTGGACCAACTGGCATGTCTTGGGCGGATTCGCGCTCAGTCTCGCGGCGTGGATCGGCTTTATCATCCGGGAGCTCAAGGCACCGGAGCCGATTATCGAGCCGCGGCTCTTCAAGAACAGCATTTTCAGCGTGAGCGTACTGGCATCCTTCATGGTGTCCTTCGGGATGTTCGGGGCCATCATGTTCATCCCGCTCTTTACCCAAGCCGTGGTCGGCGACTCCGCCGCCAACTCGGGCGTGGTGCTGACCCCCATGATGTTGGGCTTTATGGTATCGAGCATCGTCGGCGGGCAAATTATGTCCCGCACGGGGCGCTATAAGCTGTTGGCGCTGGTCAGCATGGCGATTGCTGTGGTCGGGATGTTTCTTCTCTCGCAGATGCATGCGGATGCCAAGAACCCTCTGGTGATCCGGAATATGGTCGTGACCGGTCTCGGCATGGGCACCATGATGTCGCTCTTTACCATCGTGGTGCAGAACGCCTTCCCGTTCAAGATGATGGGGGCCGTGACCGCCACGTTGCAGTTCTTCCGCTCCATCGGCAGCACCGTGGGACTGGCTGTGTTCGGATCCTTGATGACGGCCCGATTTACCCATGAGCTGCCGAAAAAGATTCCGACCCAGGTCACTAAAGTCTTGCCGTCCCACGCCTTGTCGGGCATTGCCAATCCATCGGTGTTGATGAACCCGGGTGCGGCGGCGGCCATGAAGAAGGGGTTTGCCAAGTTCGGCCCCCACGGGGCCCAGTTGGCGGAATCGCTCATGCATGCCGTACGGGTGTCGCTCTCCATGGCCACGGACCGGATATTCTTCTTGGGTGCCATCCTCTTGGCGATTGCCCTGTTGACCCTGTTCTTCCTGCGGGAAATCGCCTTAAAGAAGCGCACCGGGGACATGCCGGAGGTAGCGCGCGGTCCGGTGTTGAATGGGGCCGCGGCGCGGGCTGTGCTGGGGCTGACACTGGCGCAGCGGGCGGCCAAAGGCGGATTTGCCAGCGAGGCGGAGCGGCATTCGGCCCGCCAGGCTGCGGCCAGGCTGCTGCAACAGTATTTGACGTATCAAAAGGCTGTGTCGGTAGGCGAAGCCGAGAGTGCCGCCACCATCACGGAATCCTGAGGAGGGCTTATGCGACTAGGACGATCAATTGCGGCGGGAGCGGGTGGTACCGCTCTCACCCTCACCGGAGCATTCTTAGGACTCAGTCCCTGGATGGCGGGCTTTGCCAAGCACGGCCAGGCATGGTCGCTGGCCACTAAGACGGACTTTTGGTCGGGCTTGGGGCTGGTCGTGGTGGGGCTGGCGACCATTCTCCTCTACCGCGCCGAACTGGCCCAACGGCTGGCCTCGCGCGGCATTACCAGCCGTAAGCCGCAACTGGAGGCGGAGCGGCCGGAGCCGGTCGCGGCGGCGGCTCCTGAGCCCATGACCGATGCGGCGCTCTTGGCGCTGGCGTCCGAGGTGGTCCAGGAAGTGCAGTCCGAGCAGGGCGGGGAGACAGCCTGGCCGGTGGATGCGGCGGGCCCCGGTGTCGATGAGGCGGAATTGGTGCGGTTGGCCACGACGCTGCTGCACGAAATTCAGAGCGAAAAACCGGAGGCGGACCGCACTCCCGCAGCACCCTCGGAGCCGGAGAAGCCCCTGGCGCTGATGAGCGAGGCGGAACTTGCCCGCATGGCGTCTAATCTCTTAGAAGAAATCCAGCGCACGCAGCAGGAGCGGCAGTGGGTGCCGGCCCGGAAGGAGGATACCCGTGAATAACCGGAGGCGGTTTTCGGCGGGCCACATCGGCGTCATCGTGGCTATCTTGGCGGGTGTGTGGCTCATTATCGCCCCCACCTGGGTAGGATTTACAGCGCACAAGCGCCTCGACGTCTGGGCCGGCGCCGCGATTCTCATCATTGGCGCGGCTACGCTATTCCTACAGTGGGCCTTCGGCGTGAAGGAACTCGTGCACGAGCATCAAGAACAGCAATAACGGATGCGCTGGAGGCCCCAGAATCCCGGCCGGGATTTTGGGGCCTCTTCTGGTATCGATGTGATACGCTGGCCTAAGGACACAAAGCGGGGATGTGGAACGGTGGCGCGAGAGCTGTTTGACACCTATGACGACGACATGCATTGGACCGGTACGGCGACGCGCCAAGCGGTGCATCGGTTGGGCCTCTGGCATCAAACCTTTCATTGCTGGATTCTGCATCGAACAGCTGCGGGCGACTTTTTGGTGGTGCAACGTCGGCATCGCACCAAAGATACTCATCCGAACCTGCTCGACATTAGTGCGGCGGGGCACTTGGCGGCTGGAGAGACACGGGCTGACGGGGTACGGGAACTGGAAGAAGAACTGGGGCTGGCGGTAGCCTATGCTGATCTCAAGCCTCTCGGCATCTATCGCTATGTAGACGAGAGCGGCGGGGTGAAAGACCATGAGTTCTGCCATCTCCATGTCCTGATCCGGGCGGACGGGCATCTGGCTGATTACCGGCCGGCGCTCGGGGAGGTGAGCGGCTTGTATGAAGTCCGCCTCGAGGACATGCAGAATCTCTGCCGCGGCCGCGGGGAGCCAATCCAGGCGGCGGGCTTTGAGGTGGATGACAACGGTCACCAGACGCGCAGGGAATTGCAGGTGGGGCGCGGCGACATGGTGGCATTCGGCACCGCCTATTATGAGATGTTGTTTCAGGGTATCGGGGAGTGAGGATTGCATGGAACTCTTACTAATTCGGCACGGGCAGGCGGAACGGCCCGGCGGGGGACAGAGGGACATCCCGCTGGCGGAGGCGGGCCGCGACGAGGCCTTCCTGACCGGTCGCATGCTAAAGGACACCGGCATTACCCGTCTCTACACCAGTCCCTTGTCCCGCGCTTGGCAGACGGCCGCCATCATTGGGGGAGAAATCGGCCGGGAGCCGGTGTCTGACAAAAACCTCATGGAACGCAGCCATGGGATGTTCGACGGGCTGACCCGGGAGGAACTGGCCAGCCAACATCCCGAAGAGCTGGCCCGGATTCGTTTGCGGCCCTTGGAGGCCGCCGCGGGCGGCGAGTCTTTTGATGATGTGGTGCTCCGGGTGGAGGCCTTCCTGGGCGCGCACATCGAGGGCTTTGATGACCAGGATCTGGTCGCCGTGGTCTCCCACGGCAATTTCATGAACATCTTCCTGATGCGGGTTTTGCAGATCCCTAAAAACCTCTATCCTCTGTTTCACTTTGATACGGCCAGTGTGTCGTCGGTCGCCTATCTGGGCCAGGGACAGTTTCGGCTGCGCTACGTCAACCGATTGCCGGGACGATTTTGACGGGCGGCATACCCGCCAAGATATGTTGTTTTGTTTGGTCACCGCACGGCAGGCATGGCTGAGCCCCGTACCGTACATCGAGATTTAGGACGGGGTTAGGAGCGGGGCGGCGTGTGCTTCTGTCCGATGAGGTGGCGCCGTTGCATGGCCTTAATTTGCTGGATGGCTTGGATGGCCTTTTTGTCGTTGGGGGAGAACTCGGTCCAGTGGTCGGCGAGAAATTCGAAGGTTAGCTGGGTGTCTGGGTCCTCGCGGTCTTTGGGCGGAGGAAAATCCGGCGTTTCATACAGGTCATATTGAGCCTCCAGCCGCTCGGCTTCGCGGATGAACAAGTCCAGGGTCATGACGGTCGTGAGGCGAAGAAGCCAGTCGTTTTCGCTTTTGAGAGCGGCCTGCTCGCGCTTTTCCCACGCCACTTGGCTTTGCGCCTTGAAGGCCAGCCACAATCCTGCCGCCCCTACGGCAGCATTGCTGGCATTGACCAAAATGTCGAGCCATTGCGTCACCAGCGGCATGCCGTGAAAGACAATGTGGCCGGGGGAGTGGACCTCGATATGCTGCACCCGGAGCCGCTCGGATGCCCGCGAGGGCGCGCGATGCTCCAACGCCTCATGCACAGCGTTGTAGAGGGACGCGAAGCTCCGAAACAAATTGGAGAACTCGGTGCTGAGTCCCGTCCGCTCAATGTCGATCATCAACGTTTCTTCATCCATGGACGCTCCTCCTAGGCCTATGTTACGCGAACATATGAGCCGCGAGGGAGGATTTATCTGGATTTGGCCGTGCAACACAAAAGGCGCCCTGTGCGGGGCGCCCCGTGTGCCTTCGGGTCAGCGGCCCACACCCACCGCTTTCCGCACCCGCGCCATGGTCTTGGCAGCGATGGGGCGGGCCTTTTCGGCTCCCTCGCGGAAGATGCGGTCCAGCTCGGCCGGATTGGCCACCAGTTCCTCGTAGCGCTGGCGAGGGCCGGACAATTTGGCGTCCAAGAGATTGTAGAGGGCATCCTTGGCATCCTTCCAGGCGATGCCGGCTTGGTATTCGGCCTTGAGCGCTTCCGTTTCGGATGCGGTGGCCAAGAGCCGGTATAGTTGAAAGATGGTCGAACTGTCCGGATCCTTGGGCTCGCCGGGCCGCGAAGAATCCGTCGCAATGCGGGCTACCAGCTTTCGGAGCTGATCGGGGGTCGAGAAGATGGGAATGTGATTGCCATAACTCTTGCTCATCTTGCGCCCATCCAGACCGGGAATGACGGCGCCTTGCTCGTCAATGCGGGCTTCCGGCAGCGTCAAGACATCCCGCTGGTACTGGCGGTTGAAATATTGGGCCAGATCCCGGGCAATCTCCACATGCTGCTGCTGGTCGCCGCCCACGGGCACCCAGTTGGTGTTCATAATTAGGATGTCGGCGGCCATGAGGATGGGGTAGGTGTAGGTCCCCATGTTGACCCCGGCGTCGAGATCTTCCTCACCGTTCTCCTGATTCTTCTGCACCTGCGCCTTATAGGCGTGGGCGCGGTTCATGAGACCCTTGGGGGAAAAGCAAGCCAGAACCCAGCTCAGTTCAAAAACTTCCGGGATGTCGGACTGGCGGTAAAAGACCACCTTGTCGGGATCCAACCCGAGCGCAATCCAGGTCGCGGCCAAGGAATAGGTGTACTCTCGCATCAGCTTCGCTTCGCGAAGCCCAGTCAACGCGTGGTAGTCGGCAATAAAATAAAAGCCTCGCTGGTCGGCTGCATGAGACATTTCCACCGCCGGGCGAATCGCTCCCACCCAGTTGCCCAAATGGGGCATGCCGGTGGGCTTGATGCCGGTGAGGACAATCGTATCGGCCATATATACACCTCGAACAAATTAAAATGCCTAGACCTCTTCATTCTACGGCATTTGCCGACGCGGGAAAAGTCACGCGGCCTGCTCTAGGAAGGCCTTCCGCCGCCTGGGGAGGGCATGTCGGGATTCGCCTGGTGGGAGCTCCGCATTGAACGGCCATTTCTGGATTTGCGGCTCTTGGCGGCAAAC
>JAJZBJ010000003.1 GCA_021798975.1 Bacillota bacterium
AACAGCTACGCACTGTTCGGGGCCATTCGGGCGGCGGGCGGACAGCCAGTTCTCTATCCCACGGCGCCTGACGAGCCTGAAGCCATCCGAGCCCTGTTTACGAAGGCTGCCGGCGAGTGCGATTTACTGGTCAGTTCCGGCGGCGTGTCGGTGGGCGACTACGACTTCGTCAAGCCCGTGATCGAGTCGCTCGGCAAGCTCAGTTTGTGGCGGGTCAACCTCAAGCCTGGGAAACCGCTCGCTTTTGGCCAGGTCTTAGGCGTTCCCATCCTCGGCCTTCCCGGCAACCCGGTGTCCGCGCTGGTGACCTTCGAACTGTTTGTCCGCCCGGCCATTCGCACCATGCTGGGCGACAGCCGCTGGCAGCGGCCGAAGCTCCGACTCGCCTTAGCCAGTGACTTCACGGAGGTGACGGACCGGCGCCAATATGTCCGGTGCCGCCTCATTTTAGACCAGGGACACCTCAAACTCTGGCCGCATACCAATCAAGGCTCAGCCGTTCAGACGTCCTGGCAGGATGTCGACGCGCTGATGATCATCCCGGAGAATACGGGACCCTACCGGGCCGGTGATGAGGTCGACGCGCTGGTTTTGTCGACAACCCACATACATTCGCAATCCTCTTAACCCTGTTTGAGCTCTGGCGTTTGCTCTGTGTTGTGAATATACTTATACATATACGCATGCAGAGGAGTCGCTATGAACAAAACCATCTATGTATCGGAAGACGACCTGCCGCTGTTCGAAGAAGCCCAAAGGCTCTTCGGCGGCAACCTCTCGGCTGTCATAGCCCACGCCTTGCGTCTTTTCGTCGAGAGTCGCACCGGCGAGGGGGATTTCGCTGATGTCACGCTGGTCGTCGGGGGGCCCGGGAATCGCCGATCGGAACGGTTCGCGGGCCGCCACATCGCTGACTGGCGGCATTTGGACAGCCACGGGACGGCGTTGGTATTCTCCGTCTATCGAACCCGCCGCCGCCGCTGGGCTCTCTACCGGCGCCGCGCGCCGCTCACCGCCGCAGAACAAGCCCTCTACGGTGAGCCGGCCCCGGGCACTTGGATTCAGGACGCCCCGCGCCTCGATGTTTTCGACCATCTCGATGACTTGAAGCAGGTAATCCCGCAGGAACTGCAGGTCTTGGTCGACACGGATCCGCAAGAACTGCCGCTCATCGAACGAGACATTTAAGGAGGCGCTCTTTGCCATGCAACGACGCATTGTCCCGCTCTCCAGCCAATCCCCGGTTCTCCGCCAACGATCCTCCGCCGTCAAAGACATTAAGTCCATCCAACCCGTCATCCAAGACCTCTATGACACCTGGCCGACCGTCGAAGCGCTGGGCATTGCGGCCCCGCAAATTGGGGTGGACCGGCGCCTCTTTATCTTTCGTCTGGAAGAGCCGGAGCAGGCGCAGCCCGAAGTCCTGATTAATCCGAAAGTGGTGCGTGCCCGAGGCTACGTGGACGAGTATGAAGGCTGTCTAAGCGTCTCCCGCCTGTATGGGCATTGTGTGCGGGCCGAAGCCATTGAGATTACGGCTCTCGATGCGGACGGCAAACGGGTGCGGCGCGCTTTTCAGGGTTATAACGCCCGCATCATCCAACACGAGATGGACCATCTAGACGGCATCCTGTACGTGGATCGCGTCACCGACTGGGACCTCTTCCATCTCTGGGCGCCCCAAGACAAGGGTGACGGCATGGAGATGCAATCGCCTGATCCGGACGTGTTGGAGCGCCTGCACGCGTTGGTGCGGCCGCTGCCCGGCTTCGCGTTGCAATGGTAAAACGACGGCGGCGGCATTTCGTGCGTTATCGAAACGCCGCGCCTCCCCGCTGTTGATCTTTGCAGGCGTTCGACATACTATACAAATGGTAGTGAATAATACCTTCGGGGCGTGGTGAGGTCCTCTCCAGGACCAATTCCCGACCGGCGGTGATCTCGGAAACGAGCAGCCCGCGAGCCGCAAGGCAGGAGTCCGGTGAGAATCCGGCGCCGACAGTATAGTCTGGATGGGAGAAGGTAGGCGGCTCACCCTGTGTGAGTCTGTCTTCAATTTTCCATCCCCCGAACTGGGGGATTTTTTTGTGGGGAGTCAATCGTATGCCTAGTCCTGATATGAGTCGAGCGTTGGCCCTGGCCAAACGCGGCCTCGGGTCCACCGCTCCTAACCCTATGGTGGGCGCGGTCATTCGCGACGCCTCCGGCCGCCTCGTGGCGGAAGGGTTCCACAAGAAGGCAGGCGGTCCGCATGCGGAGGCCAATGCCCTCAAAAAAGCGGGCCCTGCGGCCCGGGGAGCTACCCTTTACGTCACGTTGGAGCCATGCAATCACCACGGCCGCACGCCGCCATGCACGGAGGCTATTTTAGCCGCCGGTATCGAGCGTGTGGTGGTAGCGAGTCTGGATCCGAATCCCCATGTTGCGGGGGGCGGCGTCCAGCGCCTTCGTGATGCAGGAATCGCCGTCGAGGTCGGCGACGGACGGCTCGAAGCTGAAGCCCTCAACCGCCCGTTTCTGACTTGGAGCCGGCTAGGGCGCCCCCTCATTACGCTCAAAGCGGCCATGACCTTGGACGGCAAGGTGGCCGATCGCCAAGGACAGTCCAAATATCTGACCTCGGAAGCCGCGCGGGCCCATGCCCATGAGCTCAGACGGCAGCATGACGCCATTTTGGTCGGGTCCGGCACAGTCTTAGTCGACAACCCCGAACTAACTTATCGGGGAAAACGCCGAGGGCGCGATCCCGTAAGGGTCATTCTCGATTCGCGCGGCCGCACACCGCCCGAGGCCAGGGTTTTTCAATCGCAGTCGACCGCGCCCACTCTCATCTTCACCACTGAGGACGCGCCAGTCGATTGGGAGCGGGAAATTTTTAGCGCCGGCGGAGAGGTGGTTCGCGTCGACAGCGGATCCGACGGCCGGGTGTCGTTAGACCGCGTCATGTCGCATTTGGCGGATTTGCAAGTGCTGTCCGTCCTGGTGGAAGGCGGTCCTCAAATTCATGCCGCGTTTCTGGACCAAGGACTGGCAGACCGCTGGGTGGGATACCTCGCCCCTCTCATATTGGGCGGGGCAGAGGCGCCGTCCCCCGTTGCCGGCAAAGGGCTGACGCTCCCCGAATCACACCATTTAGACATTGCGAAAGTCCTCAAGCGCGGGCCCGATGTGATTGTCGACGCGTGGTTCCGCGAGGTTTTGGAGAGGGAAACGAGGTGACAGATGTTTACCGGACTTATTGAAGATTTGGGTACCATCGCCGAGACACGGGTCGACCAAGACCAGGTGGGCCGCTGGATGACCATCCGCGCCCCGTTCGCCGGCGAATTGAGCTTGGGCGAGTCGGTCTCCGTCAACGGAACCTGTCTTACCGTGGTGGCGTGTCTTCCGGATGCCTTTTCGGTGCAGGTGAGTCCCACCACCTTGGCCATCACCACCTTAGGCGCGTTGAAATCCGGGCAACGGGTCAACTTAGAGCGCTCCGTCACACCCGAGACACGGCTCGGCGGGCATTGGGTGCTGGGGCACGTTGACACCCGCGGCCGTGTGGCTGCCGTTGTTCCCGAAGGCGACGCGCATCATATTACCGTGCACTACCCGGACGAATTCCAACGGTGGGTGCTGCCCCAGGGATCGATGACCTTGGACGGCATCAGCCTAACCATTGTGGATTGCGGACCCGGTTACGTGTCGGTCACCATCATCCCGCATACCTGGAACCACACGGTCATTCAGGATTGGGTTCCAGGCACGCTCGTCAACGTGGAATTCGATGTCTTGGGCAAGTACCTAGAGCATTTGATGGCGCCGTATGCCAAAGGAGGAGTCCCGCATGTCCAACCTTAACGGACTGGCGACCGTGGCCGAAGCCGTCGCGGCCATCCGCCGCGGTCAAATGATTATCGTGGTCGATGACGAGTCGCGAGAAAATGAAGGGGACCTGGTGGTGGCCGGCCGCCATGCCAGCGCCAACGCGATTAACTTCATGGCGCAATACGGCCGCGGCCTCATCTGCGTTCCCATGGATTCCGACTGGCTGGACCGGCTCGCTCTGCCGCCCATGGTCGAGGTCTCGGAGGATTCCATGAAGACAGCCTTCACGGTTTCCGTCGACGCCCGCCACGGCACCACCACGGGCATCTCCGCCGCCGACCGGGCTGAGACAGTCCGGGTCTTGTGCGATCCGGCCTCCACCCCGAACGATTTGGTGCGGCCCGGCCACATGTTCCCGCTTCGCGCCAAGCCGGGCGGTGTGCTGCGGCGCCCCGGACACACCGAAGCCAGCGTAGACTTAGCCCTCTTGGCGGGTTTGGAACCGGTGGCGGTCATCTGCGAAATTATGAAACCCGACGGCACCATGGCCCGCCTGCCCGACTTGCTGGAATTCAGCCGGACCCACCAGCTGCCCATCATCAGCATTCAAGACCTCATCCGCCACCGCCTGGCCGAGGACAACCTGTTTGTCCGCGAGGCCGAGACGACCCTGCCCACCCGCTACGGGGAGTTCCGGGCGGTCGCCTACACCGAAAAGTTGAATGGCGCCACCCACCTCGCCCTCACCATGGGCGAGGTGTCCGATGGCCGCCCGGTACTCACCCGGGTCCATTCAGAATGCCTGACAGGGGACGTGTTCGGATCGCTGAGATGCGATTGCGGGGAGCAGTTGGATCAGGCGCTGTGGCAAATTGCCGATGAAGGCCGGGGCTGTCTTCTGTATATGCATCAGGAAGGCCGGGGCATCGGCTTGGCCAATAAGATTAAGGCCTATGCGCTGCAAGAAACAGGCATGAACACGATCGAGGCCAACTTGGCTCTAGGCTTTCCTCCCGACATGCGGGACTACGGTGTCGGCGCGCAAATTTTACGCGACCTGGGCGTGACGGAGCTGCGGCTCCTGACGAACAATCCGGACAAATACTACGCCCTGGAGGGATATGGCCTCCGTATCGTGGAACGGGTACCGATCGAAATTGGCAGCCGTCCCGAGAACGCGCGGTACATGGCCACCAAGCGCGATCACATGGGACACTGGATTTCATAAAGCCGAAGGAGGAACTGGCACAGGATGTCTCAATATCAAGGTCAATGGCGCATCGAGAGCTCCGCGGCTCGCATCGCCATCGTCGTCAGCCGATTCAATCAAAATATCTCCCAAGCCCTTTTGGAGGGGGCCTTGGAGACACTGCACCGACTAGGACTCGCGGCTCAACAAGTCGACGTGATCTGGGTTCCCGGCGCCTTCGAAATACCGGGCACCGCAGCCCGCGTACTTCCCACTTATGACGCCATTATTACCCTGGGAGCCGTTATTCGGGGTGAGACCCCGCACTTTGATTACGTGGCGGGCGCCGCGGCCAATGGCGTGGCCGAGTTGGCCCGCCGCGGAGAGAAACCCGTCATCTTCGGCGTCTTGACCTGCAACACGACGGAAGAAGCGGAAGCGCGGGCGGGCGGCAAAGCCGGCAACAAGGGCAGCGACGCAGCCCTGGCAGCGGTGGAAATGCTCGCTCTGTATCAGTCGCTTTCGGGAGCGTAACCCCCGTCCGCGAGCCGTAAGCTCACTTCGCCCGAGATGACTTTCTCGCGGCGCTCAGCATTGGCGACCCAGAGTCCGCCATCAGGCGCCACCGATTCAGCCCGGCCAACCCAGATGTCTTGGCCGGGCTTTTCCACGCGGACCATGTGGCCAAGCGTGGCGTTATGCTGCGTCCAGGCTTGAACGGCCCAATCGTCGCCCTCCCCTAGCCACGCCACATACGCGGTCTCAAGCTGCGCCATAAGCTCGAGCCACAAATCTTCCCGGCTGACGGGGCTCGCCACACATTCCTGTAACGTCACCGCGTTCGGGTACGCGGCGCCCACCTGCCCCAAGACATTGATGCCGATCCCAACGACCGCCCACGGCGACGGATCAACGCCTGCCTCCACCAAGATGCCGCAAAACTTTCGACCCCGGATCACCCCGTCGTTGGGCCACTTCATGCGCGCGTCCCCACCCGTGTGTTCCCGCACCGCACGAGACACGGCCACGCCCGCCACCAGGCTTAAGACGCCGCTAAGCCGCTCGCGAGGCGGCTCCCACAGCACGGACGTATAAATGTTCTTGCCAGGCGGCGACTCCCAGGCGCGGCCCAATCGGCCCCGGCCTTCTGTCTGCTCGTCGGCCCAGACGGCGGTTCCATGCCGTGCCTCTCCTTGCACCCACGCCTCTTTGAGCCACCGATTGGTGGAACCGACGCTGTCCAGAATCACCGTGGGACGCGCCATCGCCGTCGTTGCCAGTTCTCGCTCAATGTGGCGCATGCGTCCGGTCACTAAGGCCAAAGCCGTTCCACCTCCTGATCCTGAACCTTCCGCAGCAAATCCCGCACGCGCCTTCCATCAGGCAATTGTATCTCCGGGGCGATTTCCGCCAGCGGTTCCAGCACAAAACGCCGCGCAGTCATGCGGGGATGCGGAACCACCAGATATTCCGGCTTGTCCACCACCCACGCGCCATACAGAAGGAGGTCGCAATCCAAAAGACGCGGTCCCCAATGCGCATGCCGCCAGCGTCCGAAACGGCGTTCCACCGCCCACAAGTGCCGAAGCAAGATATCGGGTGTCCAGACGGTATCCATGCCCACGACTGCGTTCACGTACCAGGGCTGGGCTATAGGGCCGGCCGGAGCACTCCGATACAACGACGAGACGCGCGCCTCGGAACCCAGCGACGCAACCACCTCGGCGGCCCGTCCCACCAAACTGGCGGAATCGCCCCAGTTCGACCCCAACGCTACATAGGCTCTAACCGTCATCGCCCACCATGACCTCCACACCGCCCGAGGGCACACCGATGGGGGGATCCACCTTGACAACCCGGACTTCCACGCGCTCGATGCGCGGGTCAAGGTCCCGCACGCCGTGATAGATGCGGGTGGCCAAGGTCTCCAACAACCGTACCGGCGGCCCCATCATAATCTTTTCCACCAATGCGGCAGCCTCGCCGTAATTGACGGTATCCGCCAAGCGATCGCTCTCGCCGGCGGGCCCAAGGTTCAAATCCATTGACACATCCACCCAAAATTCCTGGGCCACATGCTGCTCATGCGGCAATGCGCCATGACAAGTGTGAAACCGCATTTGCCGAAGGTTAATTCTGCCCACGCGCCATCCTCCACTGATTCGCAATCAAGAGGGCTTGCCGGGTACTGGCCGGATCATGGACCCGCAGCACATCGGCCCCCTCCAATGCTACCAAAGCTGACACGACCGCGGTAGCCAAGTCCCGATCGCGGGCCTCCGGGACATGAGCTGTGCGGCCCAGAAACCGCTTGCGGCTGTGTCCGACCAAAATCCCGGCTCCGAGTCCCCGCAAGCCCTCGAGTTGGCGGAGAAGCGCCCAGGAAGCGTCTCCTTGTACGCGGAATCCAATCCCTGGGTCTATTAGCACCTGATCCGGGGCAATACCCGCCCGAGACGCGCCGTGCAGCTGCCGCATAAAGAAATCCCGCAAGTCGTCCACGGCAATCGGCAGGGAGGGGTCTTCCGCACGGTTGAACATGAGGATAGCTCCCGCGCCGGCATCGGCCACGATCCGGGCCAACCGGGGGTCGCGGGCGAACCCCCAGATGTCGTTGATGATGTCTGCCCCCGCCTCGAGCGCCCGCTCCGCCACCTCCGCCTTCTGGGTGTCAATGGACAGGGGGATGCCGGGGAGGGCCCGGCGCACGGCACGCAGAACGGGATCCAGGCGTTCCCACTCCTCATCCCAAGACACCGGCCGGTGGCCGGGCCGGGTCGATTCGGCCCCCAAGTCCAGTCCATCGGCACCGTGTTGGATAAGCCGTCGCGCCTTCTCGACTTGGTGCGAGGGGTCGCGATTGGCCTCTTCGCCATCCGAAAAGGAATCCGGTGTCACGTTCAGTATCCCAAAAATATGTGGCCGCTCGCTTAAATCCCAAGCTCCTCCGCGAAAGCGGTACCATCGCGCCGTCACTGCGCCCATTCCCCCCAGGCTACGTCGTCCTCGTTGATAACCTCAGGGCGCGCCATAAGCGCCTCGAAGGCGCTGCCGTTAAGCTTGGTCCCGGCATCCGGCCGCATCAACTGGAAGGCCTCCGCCACACTCAGTCCGGCACGGTAGGGACGGTCGGCGGTCAGGGCATCAAACACGTCCGCCACCGCCACAATCTGACTGGCCAGCGGCACCTCGCCGCCCGCCAATCCGCCAGCGTAGCCCGAACCGTCCAAACGCTCGTGGTGGCACGAAGCCTGAAACGCAACCGACCGTAAACTGGTCAGCGGTTCCAAAATTTCATAGGTCAACGATGCATGCCGTTCCATGCGTTGGCGTTCTTCGGCGGTCAACTTGCCCGGCTTGTCCAAAATGAGGTTGGAGACCCCGAGCTTTCCTAAATCATGGAAGAATCCCGCCAGCAGAACTTCCTGCTGTTCTTGGGGTGGAAGTCCCATATCACGGGCGATACGCTGCGCATAATGAGCCGTGCGGATAGAGTGAAGCCGTGTCCACGGCGACTTGGCATCGACAATTTGCCCAAACACCTCCGCCGTATGCAAAATGTCTCCCACCTTGCGGAAGGCGTCCGTGACGCTCGGGAAAAACTGCCGAATCGCCTCCGGCGTGTCAACCTGCCCCAACTGGGCAAAGAAAGACGGGTCCTGGGCACGGCGCAAAAACGCCTCGGCAAGCTCCGGATCAAACCAGCGCCCGCGCCTCTCCGAGACCACGCGAATGGCCCCTTCGGGCCCTTGCCGCCGCCAAAAGATTTCCACCGTCTGACACAAGAGAAGCATACGCGACATGAGGGGGATGTCCTGTCCCTGCAGACCTTGCGGATATCCCGACCCGTCCCAGTGCTCGTCCAAGCTGAGCACCGCATCGGGCACCCCCTCCGACCAGCCCAGGGACCGCACAATCTGGGCCCCCCGGGTACATCGCACGGCCACCAACTCATGCGCGGCTTTGAGCCCTCTCTGGGACAATTGGACCATTTGGCCCAGTCGGCGGGAAAACCGCTCATGGGGCGCGGCATTTCGCAGCGCGAACCGCACCGCCTCATAAAAGCGGGACCAATTGACCTGCTTCAAGTCGGACTTGGCGTCATGGTCGTCCGTGCCAAACCAAGAACTCACCTGGGCGGCGTTGGCTGAACACCCGGCGTCCTTGAGCAGGAGGGCATAATACAAATCGCTGGACACAAGCGGCGGAAGAGACAGATCTTGGGCCAGGTGCATGCCAATCCAGCAAGAGCGGATGGAATGGCCCATGGGTTCTCCTTCTGTCAAATCCAGAGCCCGCGACAGGCCCGCCATGAGCTCAGCCGGCTCGATTTGAAGCGGTGTGTGAATCTCCATCCGGTGACCCGCCTCCTCTGCCTCTTAGCATATCACCGTTCTGAAGTTCACGAAAAAACAAGCGCCATTCCAGACCAAGAGGCTAGTCCGTCTTTCGCGCCGGGGCGCCCGGGAGATTTTCCGGACTCCATGTGCCATCGCGGTGGCGTCGATAGCCGCGCTCGTAGTACTCCAGCAAATCCTGCCCATCGTCCAATGCCGCGTCGGGGAACAAGGCGCGCCAGCCGCTGCCCCGCATGATTACCTCTCCGAAGTCGGGATAATGTACAACATCCTTGTCCCGAAATCGGAAGTCCGGCCAGACCTCCATGTCGAGAATCGTCACCGCTTCACCCTGGTCTGCCAGGATTTGCGACGTCAAGTCCGGACCGGTGGGCTTGCCGATTAGGTGCCCTTTCTCTACGGTAACCGTATGGGGCCCCATGCGCAGGGTAGCCTTTCCGCTGACGATGAGATAGTACTCGTCCACGGCGGAATGCGAGTGCAACCGGGCGGATGCTTGGCCGGGCTGCACCGTCTCCAACATCGCATGGAGCCGCCCGAGGCCCAACTGCGGGTATAAGAACCGGGTCGTCGCGCCGTCTTCCGTGGCGGTGAGCCGCGCATCCAGCGCTCCGGTGGTGCCCTGTCCGTCAATGGAGACCAGGGGCGGCCGCCATAGGTTGTTGCCGGTACGCGAGCCATCCTTCTCCGCCCAATAGACGTCGTCGTCCCAGAACGACGCTAGGCGGACGACATAATCCTCCCCAGCGGGCGTCAGCAGCGGCACCACGCACCAAATAATTGGGGCCCGTCCAGGACGGAGGCGACCGCCGATTTTGCTAAACTCATTCCAAGCCCAGTTGGTGAGATCGCCGATGACCCCTCGCGGATAGATGCCCTCGGGAATGTCCCCCACATGCTGCGGCAGAAACAAAGACCAAGCCAGATCCCAGCGCAGCGACGGATGGGCTGGGTTTGCCGGCTCATTCGCCGACGTTCTTCGCAGATAGATGGCCATAATATATCCCGCTCCTTTATAACGGCCGATTCAATTTCCTAGCACCTGGCCGCGATATTCTAGCGCGCCTTCCTTCCTTCGCGTCCACCGCCGCCCCGGCCACACCCTTGACCCATCAGATGGCGCGGGTTTGCTCCTCCGATAACCAAGGATTGCATGAATTTCTCCTTCTCCGCAGCGCTGGGGCCAATTCCTTGTCTAGACTACAGGGCCAGCGGCCGGCGGCGAAACCCTGCGATGGCAATGATAAAGAGAGCGACCGCCGCCAAGACCAATGCCGGTGCCACCTCCGCAAAGTGGCCCTGACCACGTATCAACTGCTGCGAGTTGAATGCGCTAAAGAGCGATAGGCGGCCCATCCAATGAAAATGCCGACTCAACTCGCTCACCGTATGGAGAGCATAGAACGCCATCGTCACGATTGCCGAGAATGCCAACGCCGATCGCTCATCGCGGGCCACACAGGAAAAAGCAAAGGAGTAGCCAGCGACCACCGCGAACAGCAGCACTCCGACCACGTTCATTTCAACGAAATGTCCCGCGTTGAGACCCGCATGATGCACAAACCAGTGCGCACCCACCAGCGCCCCCACCGTCGTAACCGCCCCAATGACGAGGATGCCGGTCATCAAAACCGCCGCTTGGGTAGCGGCAACGCGTACACGCGATACCGGCGTGGCTAATAAGTAGGCCATGGACCCGTTGTCTATCAGATGGGCCACCAGCTTCCCGGCCGTCAATATCGCATAAATGGCCATGATGAGAAGGTACAGGAGACTATAGAACTCGCCGCCCAAAAAACTGCTCAGATGGGTCATGCCCACCGTATAGCCGAGAACTCGCATCAGTCCCGACGGCATTTTGCTCAACAGTGCATTGAGGGACTGGGACCCCTGGATTGACGGATACACCCAGATAAAGAGCCATAAATAGAACACCATCCCCGCCGTGTAGCCTGCGATGGTCCGGGCGTTCCCCTTCAGCATGGCGCGATAGAGAGCTCCGCTCATGGGCTACGCCTCCTTTCTACCGTAGAACTGCATGAAGATCGCCTCCAGGTTCAACGGGTGAATGTCGAGCGTCCCCACCTCAACGTGGGCTAGTGCCTTGATGACCGCATTGTCGTTGCCCTGCACCTCGATGTCCAGTTCCCGATCATGCTGCCGGGTAATGCGGCAGCCGGCCGCCTTTAACCGGACTGCGTCGTCCGGGTCGACAAGTCGGACGGTAAACACTTTACGCTGAACCTGACGCAGTTCGTGGATATCTTGTACAGCCACCAGTGTCCCCTGCTGAATAATGCCGACCCGGTCGCACACCCGCTCGACTTCTGAAAACACGTGCGATGACATGAGAATGGTGGTTCCCCTCGATTTTTCTTCGAGAATCAATTCGAGAAAACGCTGCTGCATCAACGGATCCAGTCCGGATGTGGGTTCGTCGAGAATAAGGACCGAGGGCTGATGCATCACTGCGGCAACCAGGCCTACCTTTTGTTTCATGCCTTTAGACATCTTGCGGATAGGCACGTTGACATCCAGTTCAAACCGATCGATGAGTTCCATTCGGCGGTCGCGATACGGATGTCGGCGCATTCGTCCCAGCAAATCGAGAAACTCACGGCCAGTCATGTTGTCAAAGAACCCGATTTCGCCGGGAAGATACCCGACGCTCGCCTGTACTTGGGGCGCTTCGGTCCAACAATCCAAGTTGTTGATGGTGGCCGTGCCGCTGTCCGCACGCAAAAACCCCATCAGATGCCGCAAGGTGGTCGACTTACCGGCTCCGTTGGGTCCCAGATAGCCAAACACTTCGCCCGCTTTCACCCCAAACGTGAGTTCAAAGATGCCGCGTCCCTCAGCAAAGCGCTTGGTCAAACCGCGTACCGCGATCATGGCCCTTCTACCTCCTTGTAGATGCCATATTTCAGAATCCCGAGATAGACGTTCATTTCATCAACCACGGACTGATAGGCTTCGTCGAATTCCCGGTCGGACGTCCAGGAAAGAAATTTCTCCTGCAGGCCCAGAGCCATCCATCCGAGAAGGTCCAAAACATGCTGCCAGGTCAATCCGGGGCGCAACTGCCCCGACGGCAAGAGGCTCTCAAGATTCCCGGCCAATTGTTGAGCCTCGGCGGATTGCTGTGCTAAGGCGGCGGCGTAAACCGGATGGCCAGGATCTTTCGCCGCCCGCATCCACAGTTGGTAGGCCAGGGGATATTGCCCAAGAAAACGCAGTTTTAAGAGCGTCGTCGTCTCAATCCATTCAAATAAGTCATGCACCGGTTGGTGGGCAATCATATCTAAATAGCCTTTGGTATATTCAGTGAACACATAGAGGAACAGAGCTTTTTTATCGTTGAAGTATTTAAAGAGAACACCCTTAGAAATTCCAGCCTTCTGGACGATGCGGTTGGTCGAGGCCAAGTCATATCCGCAGTCGGCGAATTCGCGTAAACTGGCCTGGATGATGTCTTGCTGCTTTTCAAGCGGCAAGTCGAAGAATTGCGATGACGGCATGGGCTACCTCCCCTCAAACCAGACATCTCGTGACCACCTGGTCACGCATTCAGTCTAAGACCGTTCCCTACGGATGTCAATCCACGTGCGAGCCAAGCACGTCGTCCCGGAGCGCACCGTCTGGCCCGGTCTTGAGATACGCCCTGGCGGTTTGCGGGACGGCAGGGTGTTGTCGGAAGCCGCTCATACAAGGAGGTTTCGGGAAATGACTGGCAAGGTGGTCGTGAACCGGTCGATGTCCTGGACGGCTTCATCGCTGGTCCTGGCCACGCAATGGAGTGGATCTTTGACTTCGTGGCGCCAGACGAGTTCCCGGAGATCGCGGCGGCCACCGGCGCCATGCTCTTTGGCCGGAGGACCTACGAGGTCGCCAAGGACATGGACGCCCGCGACACCGAATATCCCTTCTCCGGGCCCCAGTTCGTCTTGACCCACCAGCTGCCGGACGTACCCGACACGGCAGTCACATTTCTTACCGGTGACATCGGGCAAGCGGTCGCCACCGCACTGGACGCTGCGGGCGGAAAGAACCTGGAAATCCTCGGCGCCGACGTCGCTCGTCAATGCCTGCAGCGGGGGCTTGTGGATGAGATCCTGGTGTATGTCCTGCCCGTGCTCCTTGGCGATGGCATTCCGTTCTACTCCTCCCCGGGGACCGCAAGGATAGAGCTGGAACTGATTTACAGCACGCGGTGGGGAGCCGTCTCCATCCTGCGCTTCCGCGTCCCCAAACCGGCATCCGGGGTATTGCGGCCGGCTATGCCCAATGGACGGTCGACGATATAACGGCAATCTCCCGCCGTCTGGGCGACGCATTCCGCGCTGTCCAATGTTGCCGGCTACGCAGAAACGTGGTGAAATTCGCGCACATCGATAGCAGCCGCATGAGCAGTGGGTCCACTGCGTCGACCACGCGGGCGTGTCCGAGCCAATTATTGACACCTGAAAGGTTCGGCGTGCCCGATCCGGGCAACACTAAAGCAAACGTCTGAGGAGGGAAATCCGATGTGGCTCATCGCCGGCTTGGTTGTGGCGACATTCGTATTGGTTGTGGTGGCTCTGTACTGGTTTGTGTGGACGCCCGCGCGCAAAAAGCTGCGGTAACCGAATACGTTAGAATCCCACCCAGCGCCAGACCCGCCGAGTCATGGGGCGGTAGGCTCGAATGCGATAGGTGGATGTGGTGGAGTCATCCAAATAGAATTCCCCCGATGGCAGCACCCGTCCGTAGTTGGCGGCATAGACCGGCACTGCCGGCACGGGAATGTCCGCCACCAGGCGGCCGTCGGGCTCAGCGACCAGCACCCGGGCCTTATGGGGCACATCCATGTTAATGGCCATGTACACCCTCCCTCGGGCATCCACGCCTAAAAAGTCGCTGCGCAAGATCTTCTCCGGACTTTGGATAATGAGTTCTCCCAGCGGCATGCCATCCTGCTGATAGATGCGCACGGTGCGGGAAGACCCCGTGAGCGGCATCGGCTCGAGGTAAAGGTGTCCGTCCGGAGCCACTTGGAGATTTTGCACCGGGAGTGAAATGTCGCTGGTACCAAGGGGATTCAAGGCCCCATTCCGCCCGGCCCGGGCCTCAGCCAGGGACCGAATGAGTTGGCCCTTCATGGAGTACTCGTCAATCCGCGCCTGGAAAGTGCCATGTCCAAAGCGCAAACGTTCCACCAGGATCCGCTGCCGGGGAGCCAAGGCAATGTGCCACAAGGCATCGGTGTAGCCCTTAGGTCCAGAAAACTGGACAATAGGCCGTATCCTGTGGCTTTCGAACGACCAGACCGTCAGTTGGCGATTATCGGCCGCCACGATTTGATTGTTGGCACTGAGGGCAATGTCTTCGATCATCTTGCCGGTGGCGGGAAGTTCCCGCATGTGGCCGTCACGAAATATCAACAGACGTTCGTGGTAGGAATCGGCCACAACCACCATGTGGGTATTGGCGGCGAATGTGAGGGGGCCGTACATGCGGCCGTCGATGCCGACGGCTCGGCCTGCGGTGCCGATGCCGTTGCCGAAGGGCAGCTTCACGACAATCCCCTGGGCTTCGTAGGCGGTCACCGGAATCCGACGGAATCCAGAAAGACCAGCGACAACCGCCAACAGCATCGCTCCCATGGCTAGAAACTTGGCGCGGCTTGCCACCCTCATCCCTCCCCTAAGACAAGGTATTCGGCCAGGCCTTAATTAGACGTAGAATGGCAATGATGGGTTAGACTAGAAATGACTGGAGAGGAGATGTTGGGTGAGTTCATCATCTGAAGGCGCGGGGCTGAAACATGGCGTGTCGGTGGCGGCCATCACCGTTTGGATGGGCTGGGCCTTTCAGCACCTTTGGTCGGTCGTGTCTTCCGGTCACGTGCCGCAAGCGTATATTTCGGAGTCCGCGCAGCACTTAGCGTACTCCGACATCATCGCCCTCTATCGGACCCGGTTTCTCTATCAGCATACCTTGCCCTATATCCATAACCGCATCGAGTATCCGGTCATTATGGGGCTCTTCATGTGGCTCGCATCGCTGCCGCATGGTCTCTTGCCGTACTTTATCATCACGGCGGTGGTACTCTACGCCATGGCCCTGATCACCTATTTCATCCTCCACCGCTTGGTACCCACAAAGGCTGTTTATTGGGCCGTACTGCCCATCCTGGTGGTCTATGGCCTCCTCAATTGGGACCTGCTGGGGATCGCCTTCATGGTCATCGCCTGGCGCAGCTATCAAGCCCAACACTGGCGTCGAAGCGCCATCTGGTTCTCCGTGGCGGTATTCACCAAGTTGTTCCCGGTGTTCTTCCTGCCCTTCATTGCCGCCGAACTTTGGCGTCAAGGCCGCACCCAGCAGCTATTCCGCATGGTGTGGGCTTTCCTAGCCGCATCACTTGCCATTAATGTCCCCTTCATGGTCGCCAACTTCCCAAATTGGGCCTTGTTCTATACCTTTAATGCCGGTCGGGCACTCGGCGCCGATATTTATTCCAACCGCTGGATTCACGGCATTCCCATCTCCTCCGCCAACCTCTTTTCCCTGTTGGTGACGGTGATGGCCGTGGCATGGCTGGTTGTCCGGGTCTATCAAGGGGGTCGGGTGGTCGAGGCGACTGCCTATGCCTTTACCATCTTTCTGTTCGTCAATAAGGTGTACTCGCCGCAATATACCCTGTGGCTGATGGCATTCGCCGTGTTGGCCGACTGGCCAGGTTGGACCCTGCTTCTGCTGACCATTTCGGGCATCGCGGACTATCTCAACTCGTTTACCGAAATCCACTTGATCTACACGCAGTCGACGGCGCTATCGTGGTATACCGGCCACATATTCAATCTCGGGCTGCTATTCCGTTATACCGCCCTAGTCGTGGCCGGGCTGGGAGCCCGCTTTGCGCCCACGCCGCCCAGCCGCTATACGGCGTCCCGTCTATAAGGATTGCTTCCGGAGAATAAAGATTTGCTCACCGTTCATCGTTCGGGCCTTTTTTCCCGTCTCATTCGTGGGGCTGTTTTCTTTGGGCATGCGTTTCGAAGGAATGGCGCGCGAGAAGGCGGCTTGGGGCACCAGGCCATAGGGCTCGGACAGCTCCATGATAATTTGATCGGTCAACAACTGCACGCCCTTTACCGTGCGGTTGCCCACCACCCAACATTGAAATCCGCCAGCGCGGAGAACCCGAGCCAACTCCGCTAAGGAGCGGTCTAAGTCTTCATAGAAAGTCAGGACCTCGCGAGCTCGCGCGGGATCCTGATCCCCGATCACGTCCAGGGCTTGGCGCAGCACCGGCGAGTTGAGCGCCCGAACCGACCGCTCTTGGGGATTCCCCCCCAACATGGCGCGATCCAGGTGTCGCGGCAATGGATCCACGGGTTCGGCTAAGTCAAGCCACTCCAGAGACAAGCGGGAAAATTGGCCGTAGGCCACGGTAGTCCGGCTGTCGCCATAGGGTGGGGAGGTAACCATCAAGTCAAAGTATTCATCCCGGAATCCCAACTGGCGGGCGTCAAATGCCCGGATGTCGGCGGCAGTCCGGGGCCGCTGACCGTAAAACAGCGCGTTGCCGCGCAGATTGCGGTCCAGAATCTTGGCGAAAACCTTGAGCGTGTCGGGATTCCAGGCCTCCAGACGGCGGGCGTCGAGCCGGTACAGTTTGAATTCGGCATTGCGGCTATTGGAAACCCAGCGCACGGTATCGGAAAACACCACCCAGAAAAACGGCTTCTGGGTGTCGGGCACGATCTCCTGGATCGCTCGCTTAATCCGGACCAAGTCGTGGATGACCGCCGGTTTGAACCAAAACGTGAGATTTTTGAAATCCGGCCAGTCGCGTTCATCTGCCGGCACGCGGCGAACCGTGTTCATCAGAGTGTCTGCCGTGCCACCGAGCGCGTCCGGCTGCCACGCCGTGGTCTTGGCTCGCGCCAAGAGACGCGACAGCGGATTCAAATCAGACCCGGCAACCGCCAATCCGGCCAAGAGGCCTTCAACTAAGCTGGTACCACTGCCCATGAAGGGATCGAACAGCGAGCGAATGTCCGGGTAGCGCTCCTGCACGAGGCCAATCAGGCTCCGCGCCACCTGGGGAATCATCATCGCCGGATAGGCATGATATCCATGGGTCCATTCCTTCGTATCCACGGAGGCAAAATCCCAATAGCCCGCCGGCAGGCTGTCAAGCGCCTGCTCCAGCTCGGGGTTTGTGGGGAGGGGCTCAGACACGGGCACGCATGACCATCCCTTCTTCATATCCTCTTCAGTGTAGCATGCCTGCCGCGGGGTCCCCGGGGCACCGACCGCCGGTCCTACTCCGCCGGTTCGGATGCCGGACCGGGAAACATCTCATCCAGAAATGACGCATAAAACCAAAGATAGTCCCGCGCCCGAGTGAGCGCCACATAGAGCAGCCGGTCGCCCTCGGCCTGTTCGCGCCGGCGATGGTCATCTTCCAACCGGTCCCATTCGCGGCTTACCCAGGGCTCCTGGCGCAGGCCGGCCACCCCCAGCCGCGGGTTATACTGAATGCCGGAGTCCAGCGACGTCCGCTTCGGCTTCCAGTTGGCGACAATCACAAACGGCCACTCCAACCCTTTAGCTTGATGGACGGTGGATACCGACACCTCCGATTCGCGCCCGGGCACGCGCGCTTCCTCAAAGGGCACGCCCTGCAAAACCTGTTCTTTAAACCAGTCCGCAAAGCCAAAGAGGCCCCAGCGATCGCCAAAATCCCGGCACAGCTCCCGCATCTTCCGGAGGTTGGCTAAGGCCGCCCGGTCTTCTCTGCCTTCCAGCACCCTCGGCAAAGCACTGGACGCCATCGCCCAATCGAGCACCGTCTCTGCATCCACCCGCCACAATTTGTCGTGCCAGGCTTGGAGGTTCCGCCACCAATGCAGCACCCACGGATGTCCGTTCTCCCGCTCGCCATAGTTCCAAGTGCCGCCGTGGAGGCGATGTTCGGCCAACTCCTGATGGGTAAGGGCCGCCCACGGCGACAGCAACCACCCCGCCGCAGCCAGCGCATCGCCGGGATTGGCGAGGGCTTGAAACAGATGGCAGAGACCCCGAATCTCATCCTGCTGGAAGAAGTTCCGGCCCGATTGCGCCGCTACCGGAATATGGTGCGATTCCAGTGTTTCGCGATACACGTCAAGGTCGGTGCGCTGGGGCACGATTAGGGCAATATCGCCCGGCACGATGGGCCGCTCACCGTTCCCGGCGCGCACCGGCCATCCCTCCCGCAGCGCCCGGTCAATCACCGCGGCGATCGCCTCAGCTTCCGCCTGCCGCTTCTCCGCCGCACTCCCCGCGGGACACAACTGTTCAACCCGCAAGCGTTCCCGCCCATCGTCGGGGAAATGGGGGTCGAGCGCCCGAAAAGGCGGAATGTACGGCACCTCCGGATTGGGTTCTAGCGGCCAGCGCTCTTTGAAGAGCTGATTGACAAAGTCCAGCACCGCCGGCACGGACCGGAAGTTCTGGGTGATCGGAATTAGCTGCCCGCCCGTTTCCTCAACTTCCCGGCGTACATCCGCGTAGGTCTCCACATCCGCGCCCCGGAATCGATAAATGGATTGCTTGGGGTCCCCGACCAAAAACAGACGGCCTTGGTCTTGCAGGTGTAAACGCTCCGCGTCCACGGGGGATACCAACCGCCGGATGACAGCTGCTTGAAGAGCGTCGGTATCCTGGAACTCGTCCACCATCACCAAGTCGAACCGGGTCACGAGCTTCTGACGCACTTCCGGCCTCCGGGTAATCCGTTCGGCCTCGGCCAGCAAGTCGTCGAAAGTCAGCGAGAGGGCCTCAAAGCGTTTCCGCCGCCAGTAGGGACGAAACTCTTGGCCAATCAAGGAAACCCACTCAGCCAGGTAGGCGTCCGCCATCTGCTGGCGGACTTGCGCCAGGGTGTCGCGCAAGCTCTGGATCCATTCCTTTTGCTCGGTCAGCCATTCCGGGTGGGCCCAGTTTTTCTTGTTGCCCTTAGGAGCGAGCCCGCGCGTCCATTGGGCCAGCATGCGCGGCCATTCCCGCCGGGGCATCTGCTCGAGCCACTCGAATTGCCGCATAATGTCTTGAATCTGCGCCCGCCCTTGATCCTGCGGAGACGCGTCCAGATTGGCCCGCTCAGCTAGTTCCCGGGCCGCATTGCGAAACTCTGCGAGAAATCCTGCGAGATTGGGAAAGCCGGCATCCATACGAGGCACGTCCCACCATTCGCAAATTTGTTTGGCCCAGCGCTTTAAGTGCGGCCATCCGATGCCGGCGTGCAGCAAGTTTAGGACCACCGGTTCGCGTCCGGGGTCCTGCACCCAATCCCGAAACGTCTCTTCCCAAAGGCGATCGGCATCGACATCGTCCATCACCTGAAATCCCAGCGGGATGCCGTAGGCGGCGCCAAATTCCCGTAACAGGCGCTGGCAAAAGCCGTGAATGGTCGTGATATGGGCGTCCGGCAGCGAGGCCAAGGCCGCTTCCAACCGCGCTCGGGCCGTGTCATCGGCCGATCCCAGCCGCTCTTGCAGGCGGGCCTGCAGCCGTTGGCGCATTTCCTGTTGAGCCTTATCCATGAAGGTAATCAGCAAAATTCGGGACAGCGGCACCTGGCGATTCACGACCGTGTCGACCACCCGCTCCACCAGCAGCGTCGTTTTCCCGGTCCCTGCCCCGGCCTCAATCAGGAGGTTGACACGGGCATCGAGGGCCGCATCCCGCGCAGCTTGGTCAATCGGCATCCGCATCGGGCTCACCCCCCTCTTCCATCCACAGACTCTGGTATTCCGGATGCTGCCGCACTTTGATTCCCGCATATTCGGTGACCCGCGCCGGGCAGACGGGCTTAAAGGCGCACACACGACAGGCATCGGACCGGGAATCAGGCAGAGGCCGGAATTCGCCGCGATCCATCCGCTTTTTCATACCCGCCAGGATCTCATCCACCCGCCCGCGGAGAACCTGAGCCTCCTCTTGCGTCACCTGACGGCGCGCATATTGGGCCCGCTGGCTGACCCCGTACAATTCCGCTGTCACCGGAATGCGGTACCGCCGATATAGGGCGTCTTGATAGAGCAGCAACTGGAGATTATCCGGGCTGGGCTTGGCCGGATTGGCGAGACGTCCTGTCTTATAATCAATCAATCGCAGCCCGCCGCCGGGCACCTGGTCCACACGGTCCACCCGGCCGGCCATGGGCCAGAGCCGCTCCCACGTGAGATTCATCTCGACGTCCGCAGCCTGGCCCGGTTCCCACCCATCCCGCAACAAGGCTTCATAGAGCTCGGCGGACAGTCGATCGACCTGGTAGCGCACAAAGAAATGGGGCACGCTGGGTGGAGCCGGCAAGTCCCGGACCGCCGTCTCGACGGCCGCTTGGACCGCCTGGGGCGTGAGCGGCCGGCTCTCTTCCACCATGACCTCCAGGGCACGGTGCGCCCACTGGCCGGCCGTCGCGGCATCGACCTCGCGGGGCTCGTCATCGGCCGCCGAAATGCGCAACAGCCGCCCTAGCACAAAGCTCAGGGGGCACTTCCCGAAGTCTTCCAAAGCCGACGGGGACAGGCGCTGCGGCATCAGGGATGCCGCCGTCTCTGGCTGGAGGTCACCGGTGTAGGCCGAGTAAGCTGGTGACTGGCGCCACTCTTGATACCAGCCCGCCACCCGCTCATAATCGGACGGGTCCGTCGGCCCCCCCGGCCAGGAAACCTCCTCCCAGACCGCTGCCGCCACATCCGACACGCCGGCGGCCGTCCACCGGCTGATGCCGGCATCGTCCAGTATTTGCCGAAGAATGGCTGCGTCGGTTGCCGACCCTCGAGAGCGCCGCAACCAGGGCCGAATGGCGCCGTCCTGATCGAAGGGACTGGTCTGCGCCGGCCGTGTCGACCACCCTTGCGCGATAAAAAGCACGTGGTCGGTCGGAACCCATACCGCTTCATGGAGCGGCAACACCGGCACCCATTCAGTCGAGCCGGATTCCGGCGACACCGCCGGGATCTGCGGCAACAGTTGAGCAATGGACTCGGGCCGCGGCGCAAACCATGCGTCCCAGAGCCGAATGTCCCGGGCCCATCGAGCCAAATGCGGCCAAGGGGCCTGATGAAGAGAACGCGCCTCGTCGACCAGTTGCCCCAACACCGCCCAGGACGGCGCCCGCACGGCCTGCTCCCACCACTCACGAGCCCAGGCGGTTGAGATTCGCCCGCCCAGTGGTTTCTGCCAATGGCGTTGCACCGCCGCGCTAGCCCTCCCGCTGGCGGTTTCCAAGAACAGGGGCCACAAGGCTTCCTCCGGCGTCCGCTCGATGCGCACCGGAACACCGCACCGGGCCAGGGCTCGGTTGAAGCGCCGCACATCATGCACCTCGGGACTCACGGCCACCCACGTCTGATCCTGCATCCGCGATGATACCCACCGGGCGGCCGCATCCAGATTGTCGATGGCCTCCGCACCGGCCCGGATACCCACAGGCTCCGAGGCACCCCCGGGCTCCGGAAGACGGACATGCCGCGCGCGCCATCGGCGCAATGTCCCGGCGTCCACCCGGTTCGTGAGATACCAAACCTCGACCGGACCCTTTTCGCCCCATTGCCGGATTAACTCCGTCTGCGGACCCGTTACATCGGCAAATCCGTAGACAAAAACAAATCCGCCAGACTTCGCGGGCACTTTCCCTGTCGCGAGCGCATAGTCATACATGCGGAGCGCATCCGCCCCGCCGCGGTTCAGATGCTCAGCAAACCAGTGCCAAATTTGCGACCATGGCAACTGTCCCGCGGCGTCCGGGGATATGGAAGCCACCCCTTCGCGGCGGCCATCTCTAACCAGCTCGGCCACAGCCAGCGGAAGTCCCGGCGTGTCCTGCCAAGGAGCCGGCAATGGGGGCAAATATTCCGACAATATGTACCAGCTAGCGGTGGGCAGCGGCATGATATCCTGAGGGAGAATCTCCGTGAGCCATTCATCGACGGCCACCATGGCGGGCGCTTCAGGCACCCGCATCGCCAGCAGGGCGCTCAGGCGCCGACTGGGCGTCATCACGACCGAGGCCTGCCGTTCACGGGGCGCCAAGGACGCCAGGCGCGCTGTCCAATGCGCATGGAGAGCCGATGGCGATCCGGTGTAAACAATAATTGACAAAGTCTTGAACCTCCACTGGAGGAATTCGCGGCCCTGGACATTTTACCTGCCGGAGGTGGGTCATGATACGAGCAATCAGCTGTGATTTGGACGGCACTCTATTGGATCGGGGGGCGCATATACGACCAGCGTCTGCCAGGGCCCTGCTCAACCTCTCCATGCAAGGCATCATGGTGATTCTGGCCAGCGGCCGCAGCTACCGAACGGTGGTATCGATCCAAAAGAAGCTGGGTGTCCGTGGACCAATCGTCGCCCACAACGGCGCCTATGGCTACGATACCGCGCTGCGCCAGGAATGGCATCGTCGCGCCGTACCCGCCCAGCGTGCCCGCGAGCTGGTAGACTGGGCGGATCACAACGCAGTCATGATGCGCTGCTACCTCGGCGTCGATCAACCCGTGCTGTTCAACCATTTCGACCTGGCGCACCAGCTCTGCTGGCTGCGACCTGAGGATCGTGTGGTGCCCGACCTGGCCCGAAGCCTGGACGCGGATCCGCTGGAATTGTATCTCACAGGTTTAGAGACCGTCGACAAGTTGACCGACGCGTTCGGTTTCAGGGACACCGACTACGAATTCACCATCTTGCCCCATGTCGGCTACCGCGAGGTCAACATCTGCGCCCCAGGAGTCGACAAGGTCGAGGCCTTGGAACAGTTAGTCAAACTTTGGGGCATTCGACCGCACGAAATTCTGGCCATCGGAGACGGCCTCAACGACGTTGAGATGTTGCAATGGGCCGGTGTCAGCGTCGCCGTCGGCGACGGCCACGCGTTAGCGCGGCAAGCGGCGGACTTTGTGACGACGTCCGGCCACCCGGAGCCCGTGCTGGAAGGATTGGCTTGGGCCTTTCCCCACTACACGCTGTCAGCTCCGGCCAAGAGCGTCTGAACCAGCGTTTCGCCTTCCTCACTGAGCAGTGCAGATGCCATCGTTTCCAAATCCGGGCTAAGCACGCGGTCGGCATCCCACGAAGCCACCCGATTGCGCACAAACTGATACACGGCACGACCGGCGGGCGACAGCTTGTCCGGCCCTACTAAATCGGCCGCCTGCGCTGCGCAAATGAGTTCGATGCCCAGGACCCGGGATGTGTTGTGCAAGATGGTGAGGGCCTTGCGGCCCGCTGTCGTGCCCATCGAGACATGATCCTCCTGGTTGGCCGAAGTCGGGATGGAGTCGACGCTGCTGGGGTGAGCCCATACTTTATTCTCCGAGACAAGACTGGCCGCCGTGTATTGGGCCAGCATAAGGCCCGAGTTCAGGCCGCCTTGTTCCACTAAAAACGGCGGCAAACCGGACAGCGCTGGATTGACCATCCGCTCAGTGCGACGCTCGCTGACATTGGCCCACTCCGCCAAAAGAATCCCCAAGTAGTCTAGAGCCAGCGCCACCGGTTGGCCGTGAAAGTTGCCGGCCGAAACCACCTCCTGCACGTCCGGGAAAAAGAGCGGATTGTCAGTTGCGCTATTGATTTCCCGGCCGACCACCGCCTCCACATGGGCCAGGGCCTCGCGGCTGGCCCCGTGGATTTGCGGCATACAGCGCAGCGCATAGGCATCCTGCACCCGCAAGGCGCCCGGCGCTGTCGTCAACTGACTGCCAGCGAGCAGCTTTCGGAGGTGGGCGGCGCTCTGGATTAGCCCCGGATGAGGCCGCACTTGAAATACTTCGGGGCGAAAGGCATCTGGAATCCCCCGCAGCACTTGAAAGCTTAAAGAGCCGGCAATGTCCGCCCAGTCGCCCAGAATCCGAGCCCAATGGACGCCCAGCGATCCCAGCGCGGTCATCGCTTGGGTGCCGTTAATCAGCGCCAGCCCTTCCTTGGCCTCCAGTACCAAGGGTTCCAGCCCGGCACGCTTCAGCGCCTCCCCACCCGGCATGGCCTCACCCTGGAACCAAGCCCGGCCTTCCCCCACCAAGACCAGAGCCAAATGGGCGAGAGGAGCCAAATCGCCGCTGGCTCCGACCGACCCTTGGGACGGAATGATGGGGGTAATCCCGTGGTTCAACAGATCCAAGAGCCGTTCCACGACGACCGGGCGCACCGCGGAATATCCTTTTGCCAGCGCGTTGGCGCGCAGCAGCACCATGGCCCGGGCGACTTCGGGTCGGAATGGCTCGCCCACGCCCGCGGCGTGGCTGCGAATGAGGTTCAACTGCAGTTGCCGGCGATCCCCTTCGGGAATGACGACGTCGGCAAAGCGGCCGAACCCCGTGGTTACCCCGTAGACCACCTCCGCTTCATCAAAGTAATGCGTCACCATAGAACGAGAGGCCGCCAGTGTATTGGCGACCTCTCGGGGGAGCGTTGTGGGTTGATGCTGGACCGCAGTCCGGTATACCTCGTCAATTGTTAGATGTTCACCATCAATGGCTAGTGGCTGCATGTGCTGCTCCTCCCTCGCGCGGCGGCAAGACCACGGATACGGCCCGCGCCGACTCTTTCAAATGCTCTCGCCGCGCCTGTTCCAAGTCGTCCACGGTAATCCGGTGCAAAAGCTCTGGAATAAGGGCCAAATCAATGCCGCGAAAATGAAAGGCATTGAAGGCATAGGCCAAGTCCTCCAGGTTCTCAAACAAGCTCACAAATTCTCCGATCTCCTTTTTCTTGAGCCGCTCTAAATCTTCCGGCTTAAACGGCTCCTGCGGCAACCTCTCCAAGAGCACCGCCTCAAGCTTCTCCGGGTCGGGGGTCTCCCCGCCCAGCATACTGAGACCGTAGGTCGCGGCGGAGGTGTAGTGGGCATAAAACCGCTCGCTGATGAGACCCGACTGGTACAGGTCGTTGTAGAGCTTCGAAGCCGGCCCGAGTATGAGGCTCCACATCATGCCCCGGATGATGTCATGGCGGAGCAAGTCCGCCCCGGTGAGACCCACGGTCAGGTCTTTGTAGCCCATCAGCCATAGAGGAGCTGCCACCGGCATAATCTGCTCGACCCGCTTTTTCTGAACCTCCGCCGGCTCCACCGGGAAAATGCGGCCGATGCGCCCCGACGGGGCTAGATGGCGCGCCTTCTCCACGGTCGCCACGTGGTCGATAATGCGGCCCGGCTCCACATCCCCAGCCACAAACATCACCATGTTGCTGGGATGGTAAAAGGTGTTGTAGCACACGTACAGGTTCTCGGGTGTAATGGTGCGGATGGACTCCACGCTGCCGGCGATATCCAGACGCACCGGATTCTTTTGGTACAGGGCATGCATCAGATTTGATCGCACCCGGTCTCCGGGCATATCGAGGTACATCCGGATTTCCTGCTCGATGATGCCTTTTTCCTTCTCCACGTTCTCAGGCGTGAAATGCGGCTCTTCCACCAACCGCATGAGGGTATCGAGACAGTCCGGGATTTCGCTGGTCGCCGAAAACAAAAAGGTCGTGGATGTGTACTCAGTGTAGGCATTGGTGTAGGCCCCCAGTTCGGCGAACCGCTCGAACACATCTCGTCCTTCCGGCTTTTCATACATCTTGTGCTCAAGGAAATGGGCAATTCCGTCGGGAACATCCACTTGCTCGCCGGTATCGGGACGGATGAAGTGGCTGTCAATAGAGCCGTAATGCGTGGCGTATGTTGCATAGGTCTTCTTGAGCCCGGACTTGGGCAGCACAACGACTTCAAGACCCGAATCTAAGGTTTCACGGACCGGCAGTTCGCCCAGTTGCTCCCATGTTGTTTGGTTACGCCCCATGCTGGCCATCTCCCTCCGCCGTCAAAAAGTAGACCGTGTCTAATTCCACCTGTTGTGCGACCCGCACCACATCGTCCGTCGACACCGCCTTCAGGGCCTCAATGAGAGCCGGACCTGACAGCCCTCCGCCAATTAACAGATGTTCCAGCTGACGGCCGATAATCTGGCCGGGATTGTCCTCTTCGGACAGAATGTCGTTAATATATCCCTTCAGCGTAAAGGACATTTCTTCATCGCTGATATGGCCCTGGCGCATGGCGTCAACCTGTTCCTCAATAATGCCCCGCGCTGCCTCATAGTCTTGGAACTCGATACCCGCGCCGATAATCATGAGGGCTAGGGCCGGATCGATGCGGGAATAGGCGTAGTAGGCCAAGCTGGCTTTTTCGCGGACGTTGATAAATAGCTTCGAATGGGAAAAAGCTCCGAGAACACCGGAATACATCACTAAGGCCGGATAATCGGCATCCTTGCCGGTCAACCCCGTGCGATAGGCCAAGTTGAGCTTGCCCTGGCGAACGTCCTGGGCTTCGACGACGGTTTGGTTGTGGTGCTTCCCATGATAGGGCTCGATGGTCGTTAGGGGTTTTTTGGCGCCTGACCAGCGGTTCGCTACATGATTCTGGATGGCGTGCGGGTCAACGTCCCCCACCACCACGAATACAAACGGACTTTCGTCCCGCACCTGGCCCAAGAAATCCACCAGGCCTGGCGCCGTGACACGGTCAACTTCCTCCGCGGTACCGAGCTTTTTAAGGCCAAAGCGCTGGCCTTCGGCCACCAGCTCGATCAACCGGGAGAAGGCATATTGCCCCTTATCATTTATCAGAGCCGATATTTGGCGCTTGACGAGAGTTTTTTCCTGCTCGACGATGTCTTGCGGAAAGCTGCCGCCGACCAGATGAGGCCGCTCCAGCACCTCCGTAAGAAAGTCGAGTGCCTGACCGACAGTATCCGGCCGCCCGGGCAAAAATTGGCCATTCACCACGCTGACGTGAAATGACAGCAACTGCTTGTCGCCCAGCTTCCCGACGTCAGCCCGAAAGCTGGCTCCATACAGACCTTCAAGCTGCTGCTCCATCAGGACACGGTTCGGCCATCTTTGCGTCCCGCGTTTCAGGACAGCCGGCAACAAAGCGCCCAGAGCGCGATCCGAGGGGGATAAATCGCGGATCCATGCAGCATAGATGGTCACCGTCTTAAACCGCTTGGTCGGATAGACGTAGCACCCGATGCCGTCTTTCCATGATCCTAGAAATCGATCGGTTTCATCTGACCAGGTCACAACATCGCCTCCTTGGCTACTGTTCCCCCGGCGACGCTCTCTTACTACACCGGCAAGCCGGCGCCCCAGACAATCGCTTTGAGTTCATCGGCCAACAGCGTTTCTTTCTCCATGAGTGCCAGCGCCAACCGATTCAAGGTCACGCGGCGGTTGTTTAGAATCTCTTTAGCACGCTGGTATTGCTCCGTCACAATATCGCGCACCTCGCGATCGATAGCCGAGGCTACCTCCTCGCTGTAATCCGGCTCCCGCGAAATATCGCGGCCCAAGAACACCTGATCTTGGCGCTGACCGTAGGTCATGGGACCGAGCTCCTCGGACATGCCGTACTCGGTAATCATCTGCCGAACCATGGCCGTCGATTTCTCCAGATCGTTCTGAGCCCCCGTGGACACTTCGCCGAAGACCAGTTCTTCGGCCGCACGACCTCCCAGAGCCATGGCGACCTGGTCCAAAATCTGCGAGCGCGTCACCAAATAGCGGTCCTCTTCCGGCAGCGGCAGCGTGTAGCCCATGGCCATGCCGCGGGGGATGATGGTGACCTTATGCACTGGGTCGCCGTGCTCCACCAACATGCCAACCAAAGTGTGGCCCGACTCATGGAAAGCCACGGCGCGCTTTTCCTTCTCCGAGATGACCCGGGTCCGCTTCTGCGGGCCGGCCATCACGCGTTCGGCTGCCTCTTCAAAGTCATGCATGTGGATGGCGCGCTGATGCGCACGCGCCGCCAACAGCGCCGCTTCGTTGGCCAAGTTGGCCAAGTCCGCTCCCGTATAGCCCGGGGTGCGGCGGGCGATGGTGTTCAAATCCACGTCCGTATCGAGCGGCTTGCCCCGGGTGTGGACCTTTAGGATTTCGTTGCGGCCCTTCACATCCGGCCGGTGCACCACAATTTGCCGGTCGAATCGGCCCGGACGCAACAATGCCGGGTCCAGCACGTCTGGCCGGTTGGTCGCGGCAATGACGATAATCCCTTCATTGGGGCCAAACCCATCCATTTCCACCAGCAGCTGATTTAAGGTTTGTTCACGTTCATCGTGTCCGCCGCCGTAGCCGGCTCCACGCATGCGGCCCACAGCATCAATCTCATCGATAAAGATAATGCATGGGGCGTTTTTCTTAGCCTGGTCAAACAGGTCGCGTACACGCGACGCCCCCACGCCCACAAACATCTCCACAAAATCTGAGCCGCTGTCCGAGAAGAACGGCACACCGGCTTCACCTGCTACAGCCCGGGCCAGCAAGGTCTTTCCGGTCCCAGGGGCTCCCGACAGCAACAGGCCTTTAGGAATCTTCGCCCCCAGCTCCAAGTACTTCTTGGGGTATCGGAGGAAGTCCACCACTTCAGCCAGTTCCTGTTTTTCTTCCTCCACGCCGGCCACATCATCAAAGGTGACCCGTCGCCGCTCGTCCGCCGTATGCATCCGGGCCCGCGACTTGCCGAACTGCATCACCCGGCCGCCGCCCCCTTGGGTCTGGCTGAAGAAGAAGTAGAACATGACCATGATGGCCAGGATCGGGAACAGATTGGAAATCAGGGTAAGCCAGAAGGATGTCGCTGCAGGATGCTGAATGCTGACCGTCACATGGTCCTTAATCAGGGCGTTGGCCAGGGACGATGAGCCGCCGGCCGCATAGACTGTCTGAAAGTGCTTGCCAGTAACAGTCACCGCCGTCACCATGTGCGTTTGCGGGTCCAGCACCGCCTTGGAGACTTGGCCCTGGCCCGCCATGGAGATCAGGCGCGAGTATGTCTCCTGGACCGAGCCCGCACCCGGACTGGTCGTCAACTCCCAAAAAGTCGAAATCAACAATAGGGCAAAAATGGCGGTCAAGATGCCCCGCACCCACCGGTTGGTCATCGGGTTCTCCTCTGCGAAAAATTTCTTCCAAATTCGGATCTACATTATAGCATACGCCGTTTTTTCCTAGATTTTCACCTAATCAGAGAAGCCGCACCAGCCATACCTTTGCGCCGTGTTCCACCCGGCCATCGAAGCTCGACAGTAGTCCCGGCACCATGAGCACCACGCCGCCCTCCGGATCATCGGCCAAAACCGGCAGGCGGCGGCGTTCAGCCACCGGCACCTTGGCATCAGTCCACACATCCTGCAGCTTCCTGGAGTGCCCCCGCAGGCCCAGCGGCCGAATACGGTCACCATCGAGCCAAGACCGCACCCAAAAAACGGGCCACCGCTCTTGGGAAAGCGCCAGCCATCCCGGCTCTACCGGTCCGTCAAACAGCGCCTCACGAATGACCAGGGTTCTCTCACCCCATGGGATATCGCCCGCCCGGTCCACCCGCATCGGTTCTGGCTCCGGGTCCACTCCCACCGGCTTTCCCTTTCGGACGGTCAAATGCCCGCCGGCCTCAGCCCGCACCCGCCATCCGCCCGGCCAATCAGAAGACCCGGCCAGCGCCTCTTTCAAATGGCGCGCGGTGACGCGCACCCCGTGCCGCTCGGCAAAGTCCCGCAGCACCCGTGTCGTCAATTCATCCGGCCATTCCCACCACAGAGGCGCCACGAGAAGCCCCTCCTCCGTGTCGGAAACGGCCCCAGGCGGCATCCACTGCCGCAGCATATATTCGAGCGCGGCATCATGCTCCTGCGCACGCTCAGCCAACATGGCCAAATGCCACTCCGCCTGGGCATTGACCGTATCGGCCAGAAAAGGCAGCACATCCCGCCGAATGCGGTTTCTCAAAATGAGCGGGTCCGCGTTGGTGGGATCCTCGATCCACGGAATCCCGCGCCCTTCCAGGTAGGCTGCGAGAGCAGACCGCGAAAACGGCAATAGGGGCCGCACAATGCGCCCCTGCCGGGGCCTCATGGCGGCCAAGCCCTTCACCCCGGTTCCCATCAGCACCCGCATCAAGACGGTTTCCGCCTGATCATTCTGCTGATGCGCCACCAGCAGCCTGGCGTCTGGACCCTGCGCCTGCGCCGCTTCCAGCAGGGCCTGGTATCTCGCCCGCCGCGCCGCCATTTCCAGACTCTCGCCGTTCCGGGGCGCCGCGTCGACTCGGATGATGGTGAGGGGCGTGCGAAAATAGTGGTGCAACATGTCGGCTAATTGTCCGGCCTGGGCCGTGGAATCCGGCCTCAGTCCATGATCCACATGAACGGCGGTTACGGGACTGGGCCATTCAGACTGAACGGCGGCCAGGAGGGCCCAAAGCGCCATGGAATCAATGCCGCCGCTCAGCGCCGCCAAGAGCGGTGTGCCGGCATTCCACAGCGTTTTCGCTTGGCGAAGAAATGCCCCTTCCAACGCGTGCCTCTTCATGGGATCAGTGTAGCGGATTGCACTCCGAAACTCATCATTGGCGGCCGGGGGCACGGCCGCCTAAAGAAACGGGAGTGACTCTCTGCCACTCGCGGACGGGACTCTCCACATGCCGATCGTAAGCGCGCGCGGTATTGGCGGATCCCAACACAACCACCATCACCAAGGCATCATCGCGGCCGTCCTGGCTGTCCCCCAGCATGAAACTGAGAATGGTCTCCGCCATCGTTTCGGGGGCGCTGGTGGGAAGTTGCTCCAGAAGTCGCTTGAGTCGTTCCTCTCCGTGAGTTTGATCGACGTCCATGACGCCGTCCGTCACCATGACCACCACATCGCCCGGTTCCACCGCATAGGTCATCGGTTCGATGGACACTTCCTGCACAATGCCCACGGGCAAACTGTGCCCTTGGATCGCAAAAACTCGTCCCCGGCGGCGCACGTAAGTCGGCGAGGCCGCCACCTTCACCACTTCCATGAAGCGGGCCTGACGGTCCAACAGCGCCAAATCCAGGGTGGCGAAGTGGTCGTCGACCGAGCGCAGCAAAAGCGTGGTGTTGACGGCTCGGACCGCGAGTGGCTGCGAGAATCCCGCCATGAGGAGCTGTTCCAACAGTGACATGGCGGTGCCGCTCTCCCAAGCGGCGCGCGGTCCCACGCCCATACCGTCCGAAATGCCGAATACCACCCGGTCGCCCGATAATTCTGCAATGAGTTCGCTGTCGCCGCTGACCACGCCCCCTTGGCGCGGACGCTTCGCGACCCCTACCTGATAGAGCAAGGGTTCGACGCGCCATTTGGCGGCCCTGGGCTCAGGTTCCTTTTGGACATCCTGCGCCATTTCCGACACCAATTGAGCCAATCCTGTCAGCTGCAATTCGGCCAACGCCCGGCTCTCCTTGATGCGGAGGGCAAAGTTGGCCCGTTCTTTCTCCCGATTCATGGCCAGATTGGCCGCATGCGTGACCGCATCGGGGCGGATGCAGCGGCGCGCTAGATCGCCCGCTAAGTCCTCCGCGGTCACCACGCCTTCTTCGGCCTTGGCACTCAGATCGATAAGCCCTCGATAGGAGCGGTAAAATTCGTCTTCCCAGCAGTTTCGGTACAGGGAACATTTTTTACAGACCGAATCCACCACCGACTGGACTAAGTGTGTCTCAGGTGTGGCGACCTCTTCCTCGACGCGAAAGGCCCGCGCCATCTCCTTCATGACGGCGGAGATCCGCTCCATGCGATCACCCAGCATGTCGCGGGCAGACGCTCCGTTCAGCGATTCCGCCCATTGTCTGGCCACGCCCACCACCCGGTCCGGCAACGCTTGGAACAGCGCGCCAGCCGCCGCCAATGAAACCCAGAACGGTTCCATGGGGGCCGGCATGCGGATGAAGACGGCGTATAACAGGACCCCCAGGACCAACCCCAGGGAGGCCAGCCGCCAATGGCGGGACTCCAACCATCCGGCCAGAAACCCCCCCGCCACCATGATGCCGACCAGATCGCCGGCCCCACCCCGAATAGACAAGGTCACTCCCAGCGTCGCTCCCGCCACAGCCCCGCCTGCCGGCCCCTGCAGAGCGGTGGCGGCCAGCATCACCAAAGCTCCCAGAAAGAGACTGGGGTTGATCTCCATCACCTGGTACCCAGCCAGTCCAGCAATGAGACAGCCCAAGGAAGCCAGGGCCAGTACCCAGGTGCGGCGATCCACGTCTCCGTCCAGAACCCGGTCCAGTTCGCGCGACAGAAGCCAGAACAAGATGACCGCGCCCGCTGCCAGCAAAGCCGCAATAATGGCCAAATAATTGGTCCAGGCTTGTCCTACCGCAAACACCGCAACCGCGCCCAGCGCCAGCATGGGCCACTTCAAATACTGGCCGCGCGGCCAGTGCCACGGCACCGGCACAATAAGGGACCAGCCCAACAGCACCAGTGCCGGGAGGATTCCCACGCCCAGCGCTGTTCCGAGAAGGCCTCCGGCCATGAACGGCGCATACCACGTACGCCGTTTTTCCCACACCATCAACGAGAAAATCACCACGAACGGCGCGGCATGATGATACACCATCGCCTGCCCCAAAATGGCACTCCCCAAGCCCACCGCCAGCCATTCTTTCCAGCGGGGCACCGCACCGTTCGTCGAATTTCTCTTTGACCAGATTCCGTCCTTCATTGGCACGACCTCGCCTGCCATAGGTGGTATCCTCCTGCTGCCGGTATTGACGTATCCTTAATTTACCAGCCCGCAATAGACGAAATTGACAGAATCTGTAGCCGATCCTGGGGAGCTTGTCGACAGCAGTTCCCATAATCCCAGAGGCTCATCAATCCAAACGCCAAAAAAGCCCCCTTTTGGGGGCTTCATGGCCTAAGACACGGTTATAAGTCGCCTACGCGCACACTATCCAAGACTTGCCTGAGATAGGCGATGATGTCCTCCCGCATGTCGGAACGGTCCAGCGCCGCATCGATGGTCGCTTTGACAAATCCCAGCTTCTCACCGACATCATATCGCTTGCCCGCATAGGGCACGGCGATGAGGCCCTCTTCCCGTGCCAGCAAATCCAGGGCATCGGTCAGTTGAATCTCGCCCCCAGTCCCGGACGGCAAGTCCTCCAACAGCGGAAACACGGCGGGGTCCAGCACATAGCGTCCCATCACCGCCAGCGGTTCGGCCGGCGCTTCGGACAGGGGCGGCTTCTCGACCAAATGGCTCACCCGCAAGGTACCGTCTGGCTGCGGCTGCCCATAGACGATGCCGTAACGGCTCGCTTCCGCACGGGGCACCGGCTGGACCGCCACGATCGACAAGCCGGGACGCCAATGGGCCATCAGCTGCGCGAGCACGGGCGGGTTGCCCACCATCACATCGTCCCCCAGCAGCACCGCAAACGGCTCGTTTCCAACGTGGCTGCGGGCCGCCAGCACAGCGTCACCCAAACCCTTGGGTGCTTTCTGGCGAATAAAGTGCAAGTTGGCCATCTGGCTCACATGATGGACGATGTCCAACAGATCGGTCTTGCCCCGTTCGCGCAAGAACTCTTCCAGTTCTGGGGCTCGGTCAAAGTGGTCCTCGATCGATCCCTTGTCACGGCCAATCACCACTAAAAAGTCGTCAATCCCTGACTGCACCGCTTCTTCGACGACCAGTTGAATCGTTGGCGTATCGATAATGGGAATCATTTCTTTGGGCTGCGCCTTGGTGGCCGGGAGAAACCGCGTACCCAGTCCAGCAGCCGGTATGACCGCTTTATGCACTCCCACGCTATCCCTCCTCATCGTGTGTTCATTTCTACAGCAAATGCTCGTGCTCGCCGCCATCTTTGAGGGCCTGCACCACCTTGCGCACATCCTGGCTGCGGTCAGGCGACAAAATGAGCACTGCATCGGGCGTCGCAACCACATACAAGTCCTCGACACCAATGAACGACACGGCTGGACCATCACTGATAGCCGTCACATTGCGGGATTCCACGAATATCGCCGGACCCCGGGCGGCATTGCCCTCCTTATCCCGCGGCAGAAGCCGTGCCAGCGACGCAAAGGTTCCGACGTCGTCCCAGCCAATGTCGGCCGGCAATACGTAAACCTGATGCGCTTTTTCCATCACTCCGTGGTCAATCGAAATCGACGGCAGAGCGGGGAAGATTTCGTCCACCAGCTGCGGATCCTGCGCCAACGACTCAATGCCATCGTGCAGAGTGGGCAAAAATTCCCGCACTGCCTCGAGCAACTCCGTCACGCGAAAGGCGAACATTCCAGAATTCCAGAAGAAGTGCCCGCTCGCGACCATCTTTTCGGCCACGTCCAAAGGCGGTTTCTCGACGAATCGCCGCACCGTCAGGACTTCCGCATCGCCAAAGGCTTGCCCGTCGCGCTCAATGTAGCCATACCCGGTTTCGGGATGGGTCGGCACAATGCCGAACGTATAAAATCCCCCATGCTCCTTGGCCAGCGTCAACGCGCGTTCGGCGAGCACCAAAAAGCGCTGGGTCCGTTGGATGGCATGGTCTGATGGCAAGACCAACAGCACAGCCTCCGGGTCGCGCTCGGCAATGATGCGAGCCGCCCACGCGATAGACGGTGCCGTATTGCGGCCCTCTGGCTCCCCGAGAATCTGCTCGCGCGGCACATGGGGCAGGGCGGCCGATACTTTTTCCACATAGTCGACGCCAGTCACAACAAAGGTATGCTTGTCGTCAATCAGCGCGCCCACACGCTCGCGCGTGGCCTCCAGCATGCTCTTTTCGCCAACCAGGGTTAAGAACTGCTTCGGATGCATCACGCGGGACAAGGGCCAGAATCGTTCACCGCGTCCCCCTGCTAAAATCACCAGCCATCGTGCCATCGGCTATCGTTGCCCCGCCTTCTGATAGGTTTTCTCGAGCGCCGTCAATCCCGACGGAACCGGAGACCCCTCGGCGTGCAGCACCTCGCCCAGAGCGTTCAATAATGTCATCATATGCGATATCTTAGCACCCTGGCCCATGACGCCGATGCGCCAAATTTTGCCCGCCCAGGGGCCAAGGCCTCCTGCGATTTCAATTTGATAATCCTCTAAGAGCTGTTGACGCACCCGCTTGTCGTCCACGCCGTCCGGAATGCGTACCGTAGCGACCGTGGGCAGCCGATGGGCTCGAGGCACCATCATCTCCAGATCCATAGCCTCCAGCCCTGCCCACAAAGCCTCGGCCACACGGCGATGGCGGGCCCAGACCTGGTCCAGTTCTTCTTCCATAATCATGTTCAAGGCTTCTGCCAACGCATAGACCATGCTGACGGGGGCGGTATGATGATAGGCCCGAGACTGCCCCAAGTATTGGCTAATCGCCGCCAGATCAAAGTACCAACTTGGCGCCTGGCGCTCACGGGAACGAATCCGCTCCAACGCCCGCTCCCCCACCGTAATAGGCGCTAGTCCCGGAGGAGCCGCTAGGCACTTCTGAGTTCCGGAAAATGCCACGTCCACACCCATCGCATCCACGTCGACCGGCAACCCGCCCAGGGCTGTGACCGTGTCGACCAATAAAAGAGCCCCCCGTTCGTGGACCGCTTCGGCCCATCCCTCGAGGGGCTGGAGAACGCCGGTGGATGTCTCCGCCTTCACAACCGCCACGAGTCGGACCCGGGGATGGCGATGCAGGGTTTCCGTCAACGTCTCCACGGTGCAAATCTCCCCAAACGGAATGGAAATGGAGACTACTTCGGCGCCCAACCGCTGGGCGGCGTCAGCCAGCCGTTGGCCAAAAACGCCTTGTTGCACAACCACGACAACATCGCCGGGCTCCACCAATGTCAACAGGCTCATTTCCATGCCTGCACTGCCCGTTCCGGAGACAGGAAAGGTCAAGGGATTGGTTGTCCCGAAAACCAGACGCAACTGCTCCTGCACCCGGTCCACAATGGCCAAAAAAGCTGGGTCCATATGGCCCAGCAATGGTTGCGCCATCGCTTGACGCACCCGTTCGGACACCGGCGATGGGCCGGGACCCAACAACAGTCGTTCGGGCACCTCGAGCCTTGGCATAATTTAACCCCCTCATGCGCATCAATACCCAGTATTTTACCATGCGTTCCGATGCCGGACGACACGGTGCGGTTATAATGTCGTACAAACGACCTGGAGGCGATGGCGAATGAAACGCCAAGAATTGGCTCGATACCTGGATCACACGCTTTTAAAGGCAGACGCCACAACGGCCGAAATCGACAGATTGGTCGAAGAGGCCATCCAATGGGATACCTATGCGGTCTGTGTAAACAGCGGTTATACCGCACGGGTGCGGGACTTGCGCGGAGACTACGCACGGCTCCACATCGCCGCCACGGTGGGATTCCCCTTGGGACAGGCGGCCACAGACGCCAAGGTGGCCGAAACGCGGGCCGCCATTGCAAGCGGTGCTGACGAAATCGACCTAGTTTGGAACCTCGGCCTCTTTCTGTCGGAGCAATTCGAGGCGGTTACCGCTGACATCCGCGAAGTGGTAAGCGCGGCCGGACCGGTGCCCGTCAAAGTCATTCTTGAAACGGCCCGCCTCGACGCCGGGCACATGGCCCACGGAGCCCACCTCGCGGTTGCTGCGGGAGCTCATACGGTCAAGACGTCCACCGGATTCGGATTCCCCGGCGCGACCGTTGACGCCGTAAAAACCCTGCGGCAGGCTGTAGGCCCGAACATCGGCGTGAAAGCTTCGGGTGGCATCCGCACCTACGACGATGCCATTGCAATGATTGAAGCCGGAGCCACCCGGATTGGACTCTCCCAGACGGTGGCCGTCCTGAAAGCCGCCCCGATCTAGCCAGCACGTCTTTTAGCTCCGGCCCCCTGTCCCGATAAGATGCCCCCCTGGGCACGCGCCGAAAGGAGGCCTTCCCGCTCAGCTCGGCTCCAGCGGGGGCGTTTCGAAGCGAGCGTGCCCGGGAACGAAGCGGGTGAGAAGCCAACAACCCGCCAACAGGCCTGCCAGCCGCAACGTATTGTCCATTGCTGCCGGTCCCAGTCCCGAGGACAAGCTGTAACGCAGGAGGTTCACAGCCCATGTCATGGGCAGCCAGGGATGAATGGCGTGGAAAAATCCGGAAGACAGCACCATCGGGTACGTGCCGCCCGACCCGGCTAGTTGAATAACCAACAGGGCGATGGCAATGACGCGTCCGGCATCACCCAGTTTTTCCGTGAGCAGGCGGATGACCGCCCACCAACTCCCCGCCGTCAACGCCAAAGTGGCAAAAAAAGCCCAACCGTGGCTCAGAGTTAAGGGCAGCAGCAGTAAAATGCCGGCGCCCAGGACCATGGATTGCGCCAGGCCTAACCCCAGACTGACCCGTTGTCTCTGCCCCAACCCCTTTTTCGCGCCGCCCGGTATGACAACCGTGGCCACCAAACTTCCCACCCACAGGGACAACGAGAGGAAATAGGGAGCCAAGCCTTGGCCATAACTGGCGACAGGGTGCAGTGTGATGACCCGGCCAAACGCGCGGGCGGGGACAGGGCCGGACAGTCCAGCGGCCAATTTGGCGCTGCCCTGCTGGATTTTCTGGCTTCCCCCTTGGGCGCTCGTGATCCCCGTAGATAGTTGGGCCATCCCGTGCGCCAGCGACGACACCTTAGCCGCTAAGGTACTTAGCCCGGGATTGGTCCGAGCCAGCCCTTGGACCTCAGCAGCGGCGCCTGCGGCGTCCTTCGCCAATGTCGCCGACTCCGCACGCATCTGGGCGAGACCGCGCGATTCCTTCCGCGCGGCTTGCTCCAGTGACCGGCCGCCCTGTCCCGCCCGATGCAGACCGAGGGTCCCATCGTGTTCCGCCATGCGCCACTCGATGGCCTGAATTTGGCGCGTCCACAGCAAGTCCTGCAGATAGTTGTTGGCGGCATCCACCGTAAAGGTCAGCGGACGTACCTGACCGGCCTGCATCGCCGCACTGTAACCGGCCGGAATGGTAATGACCGCCGATACAGCCCCACGGCTCAGGCGGTCCAGGGCTCCTGCCCTAGAGACCAGGGTAATCCGGCTCACGTGCCGAAGCTGGCGTACGACCCGGCTTCCCCCTAAGCCGTCGTGGTTGACAACGGCTGCGGTCATATTCCGCATGTGTCCGTAGGGGTTCCAAAAGGCTCCTAAATAAAAGCCGCTGTATAGCAGCGGCACCGCGACGATGGCCGCCAGCGCGATCCAGCCGCGCCATGTGCTGAGCAGTGGGGATGATGTGCTCAAAGAAACCCTCCTTAATGGCCTCCGCGACGCGTGGCCCTGCGCCGCGAAAAACCGTATGCTAAGGACAAATGAATCCTTTAGGAGGGTCCCCAGTGAAGGTTCTCTTTATGGCAGGATTCGGCCCTATCGTCCCGCCAAGCCGCCAGTCCGAGCAAGAAGCCCTGTACGGCAGCACGCTTGGCCTGCCATTTGAACGCGAAGGCAGGTATCTGCATACCGGCGCCATCGAAGGCGTGAAGCACTTTGCTTTGTGGCCATTGGACCAAGCGGCCGAATCCTGTTTCGGCAAGCCCGAATGGCCGGATGACCTGCCCGTACCTGCGGCTTGGATGGAATTTGACGTGGAAAATCTGGAAGAGGCCACCGCAGAATTGGAGGCCGCCGGTTACCACTTGCTGATCTCCAATCGGATGGAGCCGTGGGGCCAGAGCGTTTCCCGCTTTCTCGCCCCTGACGGCCTGTTGGTGGGCCTGACCCACACCCCGTGGATGCGGTAGCCAAGCCGGCCAAGGGACATTCATTCCCCGTCTGAAAACTAAGAGGATTTCCTTGACCCCCTCACGAACTCCTAGAAGAGAGTTTACTTTCCGCTTCACTTCAAAAGGGGGTACATCATGTCCGACAAGCAATTGACACCGGAATCCACTGCGCTCCGCTGGCGATTGGCAGGACCCCATCGCGGCGGCCGTTCGGTCGCTGTGGCGGGCCATCCCACGGATGCCACGACCTTTTACATGGGCAGCACAGGCGGCGGCATCTGGAAGACCGCCAACAGCGGCGTAACGTGGGAAAACATATCTGACGGCTATTTCAAGACGGCCTCGGTCGGCGCTATCCAGATTGCACCCAGTGATCCCGAAGTCATTTATGTAGGGATGGGCGAATGCTGCATTCGGGGCAATGTGTCCTTCGGCGACGGCGTCTACAAGACGACCGACGGCGGACGCCATTGGCAGTCCTTGGGGCTCGAGGAAACCCGCCATATCGCTCGCATCCGGATTCATCCGAACGATCCCGATCGGATTTATGTCGCAGCCCTGGGACATGCCTTCGGACCGAATGAGGAGCGCGGCGTCTATCGCTCAGTCGATGGCGGTAAGACGTTTGAAAAGGTCTTGTATCGGGACGAAAACACCGGAGCCATCGACTTGGCTATGGATCCGAAGAATCCCCGCATTCTCTATGCCTCGATGTGGCAAGCTCGCCGCGGCCCCTGGAGCATGACCTCCGGCGGTCCCGGCTCCGGCCTGTTCCGCTCGCACGACGGCGGCGACACTTGGGAAGAGATCACGCGGTTCCCCGGATTGCCAGAAGGTGTGTGGGGACGTGTCGGGGTTAGCATTTCCGCTGCCCGCCCCAGCCGCATCTACGCCATGATTGAGGCCGAAAAAGGCGGTTTATACCGTTCAGATGATTACGGCGAAACCTGGCAGCTCGTCAACAGCGAGAGCGGACCACGCACCCGGCCTTGGTACTACACCCACGTCTTCGCCGACCCGGTTGATCCGGAAACCGTCAATGTGCTGGCCATGACCTTCTGGCGATCACATGACGGCGGCAAGCACTTCAGCCAGGTGGCCACGCCGCACGGCGACCATCACGACCTCTGGGTCGATCCCGCGAACCCGCTCCGCCAAATCCACGGGGCCGACGGCGGCGCTTCCGTGAGCTTTGACGGCGGCCATAGCTGGTCCTCGATCTACAACCAGCCCACCGCGGAATTCTATCACGTGGAAGTCGACCATCAAGTCCCTTACCGCCTCTACGGCGCGCAGCAAGACAACACCACCATCTCCGTGCCCAGCCGCACCCGTCACGCCGCCATTTCGGAGCGCGACTGGTACGACATCGGCGGCGCGGAGAGCGGCTACATTGCAGTGCGTCCCGACGACTCCAACATCGTGTATGCCGGTAGTTCCGGCGGCGGCGAAGGCGGGCGCATTACGCGCTATGACCACCGCACCCGGGAGCAGCGGGACATCTCCCCGTGGCCGGAGAAGACGGCCGGGATGGCCTCGGAGGATTACACCTTCCGCTTCCAGTGGACCTCCCCGATTGTACTGTCGCCGCATGATCCCAACATCTTATACGTCGCCGGCAATCGGCTCTTCAAGAGCACCAACGAAGGCCGCAGTTGGGACATGATTAGCCCCGACTTGTCGCGCCATGAACCCTCCACCATGGGTCCGTCGGGAGGTCCGCTGACCAAGGACCATACCGGCGTGGAGGTCTACGGCACCATTTTTGCGGTTGCCGAGTCGCCCGTCACCTCGGGCTTGCTTTGGGTCGGCAGTGACGACGGTCTAGTGCACATTTCCCATGACGGCGGCGCCCACTGGCAGGCCTGTACTCCGCCGGACATGCCGGAATGGAGTCTCATCAGCATCATTGAACCGTCGCGATTTGACGCCGGCACCGCCTATATCGCCGCGACCCGATACAAAATCGATGACACCCGCCCGTCGTTGTGGCGCACCCGTGACTACGGCCAGACCTGGCAAAAAATCGTCGAGGGGATCCCGGAGGACGCCTATACCCGCGTGATTCGCGAAGACACGGAGGACCCGCGTCTCCTATTCGTGGGCACCGAACGCGGCATGTTCGTCTCTTTCGACAGGGGAGACCACTGGACATCGCTCCGGTTGAACCTGCCCGTGGTCCCCATTCACGACATTAAGGTGCACCGCGACGATGTCGTGGCCGCCACGCACGGGCGGGCGTTCTGGGTGTTGGACCAGATTCACCCCCTGCGCCAACTCATCAAGGGCATCGAAGGACCCGTGCAGCTATTTGCGCCGGCTCCCGTGGTGCGTACGGCGCCGGGCGGTTCCATCTGGCTGTCGCCCAACGAGGAGCGCTTTCCCGTGCCCGTGATGGAGTGGCCGACCGGGTCGTCGTTCTATGTATCCGAAGCCCCTGAACCGGGCGAGCGTCCGCGGTTCTTGGACGCGGGTCAGAACCCGCCCTATGGTGTGGTGATTCACTATGGCTTCAATGAGGATCAGACGGAGCCGGTCAGCGTGGAAATCCGCGACCAGGCGGGCAACTTGGTGCGAACCTTCCGGTCCGACGAGACCGACAAGGCGGAACCCAAGGTCAAAACCACCAAGGGAACCCATCGGCTTATTTGGGATATGCACTACCCCAAGGGCGTGACACTGGAAGGCGACACCGAGGGCCGCTGGAACACCGTCGCGCCGTTTGCCGCGCCGGGTACCTACCATGCCGTTCTGAAGACCGCCCATGGCGAGTTGTCCCAGCCCATCACCATCCTGCGCGACACCCGCACACAAGCGACCGACGACGACCTGGTGGCCCAGTACCAGTTCATGGTCGAAATCCGGGACGAACTGTCGCGCGTAAACCAAGGCATCAATCGTATCCGGAGGGCCAAGAGCGACGTGGATGCCCTCAAGGAACACGCTGGCAGCCACGCGGCGCTCGGGGAATCCGCCGACAAGGTCCTTGAATCTTTGAAAGCTATCGAGGACGTGCTCATTCAAACCCGCGCCACAGGACGGGACGACGATCTGCAGTATCCGCCCAAGCTCAACGCCAAAATCGCCTATTTGGCAGAGGTGGCGGAATCCGGGGACTACGCTCCCACGGCGCAGGTGAAGGCCGCCTTTGAAAGTCTCAAGGAAGCAGCCGAAGAGCAGCTCGCGAAACTCGATCAGGTATTCGCCGACGCGGTGGAGCCGCTCAACCATCTGGCCCAAGAAGCGCGCGTGCCGCATATTCGGACCAAAGCCGAATAGGACACAAAAAGAGCCGAAACCCACCCCCGCATCCATGGGGGTGGGTTCTTCTCTGATAGGCATGCCCATAATTTCGATTAGGAAGTTCCATCCCCAGTGCAAAAGCATCACAATCAACAGGGAGGGACGACCCTGATCACAGTCAAATAATTTTTGGGATAGGTATCCTTGTCGCCGTCGGGGCCGTGGGCCAGGGATAGGACTAAATCCACTGGCTGGCGCTCAATGGAGGACAATGGAACCATATCACCGGCCCCTTCTCCCAGAACTCCCACCGACAGCCGGGCGCCCGGTCAGGCAACAACCTCAGAACCTCAGAATACACGTGAAGATAGTCGGTCGGCCGCGCTCCAGAAGAAAGGAAGCCTGCAATGAACTTCGCCATTCTGACCTCAGGCGGCGACGCTCCGGGCATGAACGCCGCCATTCGCGCCTTTGTCCGCCGCGGCATATCCTTGGGCCATCACGTGTGGGGCATCCCGCGGGGATTCGAGGGACTGGTGCATGGGGAGCCCGTGCCCCTCCAAGCCGCCTCGGTCGCCAACATTCTCATGACCGGCGGCACCATCTTACGCACCTCTCGATTCCGGGACTTTACCCTCCAAGCTGTCCAGGAAGAAGCTCTCCAGCGCCTGAAGGCCCACCCCATCGACGGTCTAGCCGTCATGGGCGGCAACGGGTCCCTGGCCGGGGCTGTACAACTCAGCCGCCTCCGATTCCCGACTGTGGCCATCCCTGCCAGTATCGACAACGACATGCCCGGGACCGACTACAGTCTGGGATTCGACACGGCCATAAACAACATCGTGGGTTCGGTGGATAAAATTCGCGACACCGCCTCCGCCCATGAGCGCATCTTCGTCGTTGAGGTGATGGGCAATCGCAGCGGCCACTTGGCGATCGCCGCGGGGTTGGCTTGCGGGGCGGAAGCGGTCATTATTCCCGAGCGCCCTACCGATTACGGCCATATCGCCAGCCAGTTGCAGGCGACCTTCGCGCGCGGCAAGAAGCACAGCTTTATTATCGTCGCCGAAGGTGCCGGCGATGCCCGGACTACGGCGGAGGCCTTAGCTCAACTCACCGGCCATGAAGCCAAGTGGGTCGTATTGGGCCATATTCAACGAGGAGGCCCCCCCACCGCCCAGGATCGCGTCATGGCAGCTCTCTTGGCGTCGAAGGCGATGGAATTGCTCGATCAAGGCCAGCATGGGCGAATGGCCGCCCTTCGCGATGGTTTCGTCACCGACCTATCTTTTGATGACGAGGCCGCGCAACGGACCGCGCCGACCCCCATGAACTGGCTCAGCTTGGCCGAAATATTGGCCCGTTAGCCATCCCGGGTGGCCGCCAGATTAGCCAATTGCCATTGGGCTTCCGCCACATCGGCAGGCCGACCCATGTCGCTGGCAGAGACCAGGACAATCACGTTGACGTATATGGACACGGCGCGGGCCGCCTGCCATAGGCCATCGTCGGCGGCTCCGGCCAGCGTGCGAAACAGCGCCTGTCCAACCCGCGGCAAATATCCCGCAGCGAACATCCAATCTTCAGCCGGATGCCCCAGATGCACGTCGCCCCAATCCACGACACCGGCCAGTTGGCCGCATGAGTCCAAGAGGACATTTTTAAAGTTCAAGTCCCCGTGCACCAGCACCGGGGCCCCCAGAGATGCGGGTGGGGTCTCTGATTCCCGGAACTCCGCCACCCAAGGCGCATCCATCCCGGCCAGCCCGCGGTCAACCGCCACCGACAGCCACATCTCGAACCGTTCCTTGAGCGGTCCCAGGTTGAGCCTCCCCAGGGTTGGTTCTCCGGCCCCCCACGCCATAGCCTCAGCCGCGGGTACGCGCTGCAGCGCCTGCAGAAATTCCGCTAATGCGGGGGCAGAGGCCGATCGCCGCTCCGGGTCCCACGCCATCTCCGCCACCGGTGTGCCCGGCACCGACCGATAACCGAAAAACGGCCAAGGATATTCGGGCGACGGCGTCCCGAAATAGATTGGGTGGGGAATCGGCCGTGGCAAACGGGATGACAGACGGGGTAAAATCGCCATTTCCCGCTCCGTCAAAGAGACGGCCACGCGGCGGCGGGGAAATCGGAAAATCCAGTCATCCACACGATAAACCCAATTGTCCCATCCTTCGCCAAAAGCTGCCACGCGGCGGGAACGGAGCTCGGGGAACTGTTCGCCGATTAGCTTTTGGGCCAAAGCCACCGTCATGACGATGTCCGCGTCATATGAGGACGGCCGGCGAGCGCCGGTCATGCGCCGGCCTCTAAGGCAGGCGGAGCCTCCGCCAGCCGGCTGACCGGTGACGTCAATAGCCAGACGACCGCTCCCATGCCGCCCACCACCCCCACCCATAGCGTCGCATGCAGTCCGATCCATGAGCCCAAGAGACCGCCCGCCAGCGATCCTAACGGCATGGTGCCCCAGATGAGGAATCGGATACTGGCGTTCATGCGGCCCAATAACCGATCGGGAGTAATCGCCTGACGGAGGCTGACTTGATTGATGTTGTAGACCACCGAGCCGAAAAAGGTGCACAACTCGGCCACGATTAGCATGCCCATGGCAACAGGTGAGTGGGCGGGCGCTAGTGGCACCAAGAACTGAACGGCCGCCGAGAGGGTGATAGCGGACACCAGCGCAGCCCCCAGTCCCAGTTTCCCCGTAATCCGGGAGGCCGCCACAGCGCCGACGAGGCCACCCACCGCTCCCACGCCGAATACCACGCCAACCATCGCCCCGCGAAAGTGGAGACCGTGAATAAAGTACAAAACGTAGACCGCCCCCGTGAGACTGCTGAAAAAGTTGGAGGTCCCCGTGCATCCCGCCAAAGACCACAACAGCCGATTGGCAAATACGAAACGCAAGCCCTCGCCGATTTCCCGCCATACGTGCCGCTCAGTGTTTTGCAGCGGCACTTCCTCACGGGTTCGGATGGCCAACAACGACCCCACAGAGACGCCATAAGACAGAGCGTCGGCCGCGAGAGCAGCCGGAGCCGCAAAGAGCTGCACCAAGACGCTGCCCAAGCCCGGTCCCGCCACCTGACTGGCGGCCCGGGTGGTCTCTAGTTTGCCGTTGCCCTCCACCAGCATTTCCCGGGAAATAAGAGAGGGCAAGTAGGACTGATACGCCAGGTCGAACAGCACCGTCATACACCCGATCAGGAACTGGATCACGTAAAGGTCCACAATAGACAATCGGTGCACGAGCCACAACAGGGGTATAGCCGCCAAGAGCACAAAACGCGCCACGTCGGCGGTAATGAGAAGCGGTCGGCGCGGCAGACGGTCAATGTAGACCCCTGCTAAGAGCGACATGACTAAAAAAGGGACGGTCGCCAGTGCACCCAGGATCCCCATTTGAGCGGCATCAGCGCGGAGGAATATGGCCGCCGTCAGGGGCAGCGCCACGGTCGTGACCTGAGATCCAAACTCGGACACCGTCTGTCCAAACCATAACTTTAGAAAATCGCGGTGCCGCATCAATGTACCCATGGGGAACCTCCTGAAGACGCCTGACGCTGCGGGGACGCGCGAACAAAGAGCGCTAGCTGCACGTCGGAACCGATTTTTGGTTCGCACCCAACACTTGAAGATTGACCAGACCACTTGGCATATGGCGGCCGACATTGGCCATCCAGAACCCATCCTTCAATAGCCGCGTCGGATACCGATGGCCATTAATGGCGTAGACCACGCCGGATACCGGCCGCGGGCCCGCCGTCCGCCCAACGACGAAGGTCTGGGCCGGCTGGACTGTTGTGAGCGGGGCGGTGGCCACTGTGTCTGGATTCGGACACCCAGAAATGGTGGCAATGCGGGTCGAGTCAATGATTTCCCACCGATGACCTTGATGCCGCACCACGGTAATCTGGGCGCTCCCTTGAAACCGATAGAAATAAGCGGTATTCCCATGGCCGAGCCGGGCATGAAAGGGGAAAAAGGCGATGTTGGCGTTGGGCGGCATGGCTTTCACGATAGTCGTTTGAGCCGTCGGCGATACGCCGCAACCCGCCGCTCCCAGCAGTCCAAGCATTGCGCCCAGAACTGCCCGGCGTCGTTTGAAACCCAATAGCATTCTCTCCCTCAATGTGCTGTGCAGGTGTTCGTCGTCTGATCCTCGGGTTCCTGCCTGCGATGGATGGCGGGGTTCCGCGGCGGGCATGGTATTGCACAGGGAGGGCGACCACAGTGATTTTCGTATTGGGCCTATTAGGCGGATTTGTGGTGGTAATGGGTCTGCTGGCCTTTCGCCACCTGTTCCGAACCAAATCGTAAAATCAGTGGCGGATCCGGCAACAGGAACATCAACTAAATTTCTGCGGCTATGCGCCGCAAGGCCGCTTGGAAGGTCGCGACCGGTTGAGCTCCCGACATGCCATACTTCTCGTTAATGACGAAGAACGGGACCCCGTCGATTCCCAGTTCCGCGGCCTCCTGCTCATCGGCTCTCACCTCTGGGCCGTAGGCGCCGCTGTGCAGTGCGGCGGCGGCATCCATTTCAGAAAGACCCACTTCCCCAGCCAAGCGCACTAAGGTTGCCCGATCGCCGATGTCCAGCGAATCGGTAAAGTACGCCCGGAACAAGCGCTCCGACACTTCCGCCATCTTGCCCTGGGTCTTCGCGAACTGCGCCAATCGATGCGCATCAAAGGTGTTGGTAGGAATCATGGTGTCAAAACGATACACGAGGCCCACCTCGGAAGCCCGCTCTGCGACCTGGCGATTCATCGTCTGGGCCTCTTCGATAGTCATCCCGTACTTTTGGGCCAGCACTTCATGTATGGTGCGGTGTGAGCGGGCGGCATCGGGATCGAGCTCAAAACTCCGATATTTGACTTGGATCTCCCAGTCCTCCGGCAACTGCGCTTGGGCCAACTCCAAGTGACGCTTCCCCATATAGCAAAAAGGGCACACAAAATCGAACCACACCTCAACTTTCATCTGCGATCCCTCCTTGTCCATGGCCACGCTGGGCGTCATCCCATTGTCCCTCGCCCGCCGACCCGACGCAACCACTAGTCCCTCGCCCCATGGACGCCCCTCCAGCACCGCCGGCTGTCTGCGTCCGCGGGCTCGCGCATCTGGCCCGAGGGCCACCCCGAGCCGGTTTGCGCAAGGACCAATCCACGGGGTTTAATGGTAATGGCGGAGCGTCCATCCCCGCGTACCTGGTCACGAAAAGGAGAGTCAGCATGTCCGCAACCATTGACAAAGTGGCGTGGATACACCTGCGGGACGGAAAAATCCTCTGCGTACGCTCCAAGGGCAAAGACACCTACTATTTGCCCGGGGGGAAGCGGGAGTCCGGAGAATCCGACGCGGAGGTACTCCAGCGGGAGATAGAAGAAGAGCTGTCGGTGCACATCAAGCCGCACAGCAGCAGCTATTTCGGGACGTTCGCAGAACAAGCCCACGGAAAGTCTCATGGCATGCTCGTAAAAATGACCTGCTACATAGCGGAATACGAAGGGCAACTGAGCCCGGCATCCGAAATTGACGTGATGGATTGGTTGACGTATGAAGACCGGCCGCGCGTCTCGGCCGTTGTCCAGATCATTTTTGACAAGCTGTTTGAACGGAATCTCCTCGCCTAGCGGCGGGTCTCGGGGACGTTTCACGGCGCTCCCAGCCTGCTAACGGGCAAACCTTCTTGAAGATGTTCATTCGGTGCTCCGGAGACGGTACAATAGGGGTCAACAAACATCAATGCTCCGGGCGGCCGTCCCCGCCCTTACAGGCAAGAGCATAGATAGGTGGAAGTGTCTCTCGTGATCGAGCAATGGCTCCGTGAACCCAGTGTTCGGTTCGTCTTGCAACCCATCGTCTCCTTATCAAGTGCACAGCTTGTAGGATACGAACTCTTAAGCCGACCGATGGCGGGCACCGTGGAACTGCCTGTCGAATCGTTTTTTCAGACCGCCAGCGAACAAGGTTCTGCCGTCGCCGTTGATCGATATCTAATGGCCCAGATAGCCCCATTTTTAGATGGACTTTCAGTCAACGCCCCGGTCTTTATCAACCTCCATCCTGACTCGTTGAAGGACCCCGCCGTTCAAGATTGCATCGCCCCATTGGCGGGAAAAGCGGTAATCGAGGTTACCGAGCGGATGGACTGGGATTTTGGGGAATTGGGATCATTCTTACGCTCGTGGCAGCAACGCGGCGGTAGCTTTGCACTGGACGACTTTGGCAGCGGTTATTCAGGGCTGGAAAAGCTTGTGTCAGTACGCCCCGACTATGTCAAACTTGATGCGCGTTTAGTGCGCGGGGCCGACGAAAGCCGCGTCAAGCAAAATGTCATCGAGGCCATCGGCCACCTGGCCTCTATCCTGTCATTTCAATTACTGGGCGAGGGTATCGAGACGGAGGGCGAGCTGGAAACCTGTGTCAGCCGCGGCGTTACCCTGGGCCAAGGATATTATTTTTGCCGGCCGTTGCCGTGGGACAGCGAGCCGCGAATTGATGAGACGGCCAAGGCTCGCATCCTGACGCACTACCAGTGGATGCAGCAGTCTGAGACGATTCCCCGGCCCACGGGCGGCGACTGGGCACACCATGCAGCCTTGATGGCCGACGTACTGGAAACGCCGGACAGCCATGAACGGGTCCAACTCATTGCGGCCGCGCTCTATCGTGCGCTTTCGCCCCACTCGGTGACCGTCTTAGCGGCCACGGACGAAGGGCTTCAACCGCGCGTAAGTTTAGGCCATACCCATCGATCCCTGATGCTATGGAGCACCCCTTCCCTAGCACGCACTGCCTATCTAGGTGGTCAAATGGAAGTCCGGCAAACATCAGGCGGCCAGGATGACCGGAATGGCCTGACAGGGGATTTGAACCGCCTTTTGGGCTCGCCGGAATCGGTGGCCATCTGCCCGCTCGGCAACCCCCCGTGGGGACTCGTCGGTGCCGACTATCTCCCGGCCTATGCGTGGAGCGAACAACGCCTCTACGTATTGCAAACTTACGCCAGGCTCATGACTTTGGCCACAGCGGAATCCGGCCATGACTGGAAAGGTCCCTCTGCCAACCGGGGCGGCTTCTCCGGTTAAAGAAAGACGTTCCGGGAGCGGAACAGACAGAAGAGTCACCAAGACGCTGAGCGTCTGACGAATGTTCATTGCGGTCGGTCTCTCGGTACGCCTGGTCGGGCTGGCCGATGTGTATCCGCACAGCCTCCACGTGCGCGGTGTGGAGTGTTGGGCCTAGTATGCCGACGCGTGCGTGAGATGGGGAAAATCTCTTGCTTAATGACGTACGTTTCCTGAGATAGCTACTTCTCAAATGCTCCCCTAGTCCGCACAGTCTTGAATCCTAATCGCTCGTACAAGCCGATGGCGCCCGGATTGTTCTGATTCACGTGCAGAATTACGCCGTACTTCCCATCGGCATGCAACGCTTCGAGACACCTGGTGGTAAGCATGCTGGCTATGCCCCTGCGCCTCCATTCTGGAATAACTCCTACTTGAATAATAAACCCATGTGTGTCCGGTAACGCTGGGTCATTATCGGTGGCAATAAAACCGATGTTACGATTGTTAATGTTGGCGATATACGATAGATCCGGACGAAATGTTGGACTGGACGAGAGCCAATCTACCCATTTTTCCATGGCCCACCCTGGAAATCCAGGACGATCCTTGAAAGATGCATAATAGGCTGCGTAGAAGTCCCCTTCAACTCCGGCGACCAACTCTTGAGCACGACAGATGGAGATATCTCAAGTTCCGGGATGTTCCGCAAATCATGTTCCATGACGTATTCTTGGAAAACCAGCCTATACCCGTCTTCTTGATA
>JAJZBJ010000108.1 GCA_021798975.1 Bacillota bacterium
AACAGGACAAAACATTGAGGTAGGAGGAATAACATGAAAGCGCACCGCTTAATCTCTGTCATCGGTGCCGGCGCCCTCAGCGCGGTCACGCTGGCCGCCTGGTCAAGCCCCACCCGCGCCCCGGCCGCCACCGCATCATCCAAAACCATCGTGATGGCGTTAAACCCGCTGCAGTCGCCGAACTGGTTTTTTCCGGTCATCTCCGCGTCAGCCTATGCCGTCACCAACCTGCAGGCCATCGCCCTCTCCTATCTGCCGCTCTTGGACATTACCAAGACCGACGCCATCAACTGGAAGGGCTCCTTGATCTCCGGCGTTAAGGTAAACGCCCAGGACACCCAGTTTACCCTGACCATGAATCCCAAGTTCCACTGGTCCGACGGGCGGCCAGTCAGCGCCCAGGACGTCGTCTTCAACTGGGATGTCATGAAGGCGGCCAGCGCCCCGAACGCGGTCTGGCCCTATGGTGGCGCCGGCATCGGCGGCGTTCCCGCCGACTGGAAGAGCGTCGTGGCCAAGAATGCCCGCACGGTGGTGATTAGCACCACCCAGCCGGTTAACCCCACCTGGTTCATCTATAACGGCATCGGTCAGTTGGAACCGGTCCCAGCCTTCGTGTGGAACAAGTACCCCAGCAACATGAACCGAGAACTGCAGTTCATCGCTAAATTGGCCAACTCGCCCAATGCGCCGCAGTACCGGGTGGTCGACGGCCCCTTCCGATTCCAGAGCTTCCAGGCCAACAACTACTGGAGTTGGGTGCCAAACCCCCACTTTGACGGACACAAGGCCACGATTGGGAAGTTCATGCTGAAGTACGAGACCTCCAGTGCCAGCGAATTCGTCCAGCTCCGATCCGGCACTGTCAATGTCGGGTACATCGAGCCCAGCCAGTGGGGCGCCCGCGGACAGTTAAACGGGAACACGGTGGATACGACGTACTTGTTCGGGTTCAGCTCCATGTCGCTGAACGAAAACGTCAAGGCCCCAGGCGGGTTGGGACCCTACTTCGCACAGCAGTATGTGCGGGCGGCCCTGCAAATGGGCGTCAACCAGCCCGGCATCATTAAAGGCATCTATCACGGGCTGGGCGTCCAATCCTACGGGCCGCTGTCGTCCAAGCCCAACAGCGTCTTTTACAACCCCTTGCTGTCCAAGCCGGCCTACCCATACAACCCGGCCGCCGGCAAGAGGCTCTTGGAGCAGCATGGCTGGAAGGACGTCAACGGGGTGATGACCAAAGGGAAGGTGAAGCTCGCGTTTACGGTCGAGTACATCACCGGGACGCAAGCTACCAACGACATGATGCAGGAACTCCAGCACAGCTGGGCCCAAGAAGGCATTAAAGTGGCCTTGGACCCGCAGCCCTTGGACACCGTTCTCTCGGTCGCCAACCAAAGCAACCCCAGCAAGTGGTCGATGGCAGGCCCCATGAACTGGACCTATGAGCCCGACTACTATCCCTCGGGAGACGGACTCTTCACCACCGGCGGCGCCTCAAACAACAACGACTACAACAACGCCGAGGCCGACAAGCTTATCCTCGAATCCACGTCTCCGGCCTCAGCGGCGGTGACAAAGCGGGCGCTGTTCGCCTATGAAGCCTACCTGCGGAAGAGCAATCCGGTCATCTACCTGCCATGGGCGGCCGGCAGCTACACGGCGCTCGGGTTCCTCTTGGTGCATGCCAACAACGTGCATGGCACGCTGAGGACCTTCAACCCCATCTCGGACTTGCTGTACCCGAACCTGTGGACGGTGAAGTAGTCGAGAGATTCCCACGACAAACCCTTCCGGGGAACACCCTTCGGAAGGGTTTGTTCATGCCAACACTACAAAGCCCCGTGAAACGAAAGGGGCGCCGGCATACCCGTTCCCCGGCAGAGGGGCGATGCCCGACGGCAAGCCTGCTATCGCCGTCTGCCAAAAACCCCCGCGTAAAACAAGGATCGAGGCGGAATTTGTCGAAATGGGCATGTAGCAACCGGTTGGGAGGTGGTCAACGCTCATGTGGCGTATTCCTGTACGCAGTGTCTTGCAACCTATTGTCCATGCCTCCACGGGCAAAGTGATAGGCCATGAAGCGTTGCTGCGCGGCCCCGCCGGATCGGCGTGGGAATCTCCCGCAGCGCTTTTTGCCGACGCTCAAATGACCGGTGAGACAGCCGCCTTGGAGGGCGCAGCCCGGCACCTGGCGGTGGGGCGATTGGGCGACTTGCCGCCAGACCAATCCCTCTTTATCAACGTCGACCCGATTCTCCCGCAGTCCACACCGCCTGTGGTGCCGCCGACAGACCGCATTGTGCTCGAAATCGCGGAAACCCGGTCGATTCTTGAGGATGCGAACCTCATCAGCCATATCATGGCGTGGCGCAGCCAAGGGTATCGGATTGCTGTGGACGATTATGGTGTCGGCTACATGGGCGTGGGGGCCGTACTGGTGATTCGGCCAGACATCGTCAAGATTGACCGACTCGTCATTATGGGAATACACGAAGACGCAGCCCGACGGGCCGCCGTGGAAGCGATTCTCCACGTCACGCGGGCCATGGGTACCCTGGTGATTGCAGAAGGCGTGGAAACGATCGAGGAGTTCCACGCGCTCCAAGACTGCGGTGTCGAGTATATGCAAGGCTATCTTTTCGGAAAGCCCCAGTATGAGCCGGCGGCCGGTGTGGTGCCGCTCCCATCAGAGGTTCGGTGAAGGGCCCCGGATCAACGGAGCAGGCTACCCCACGTGCGCCTTATGCCTGGCGTTTGTCCTCGTACAGCCCCTCGTCCGCCACGCGATAGCAGGCGTCCCAGGTGTCGCCATCCCGAATCCACACCGCACCGCCCACACTCACGGTATAGGGCGTTTCGTCGGCCACCGCCGCCTTCAGGCGCCGCATCACCCCCGCGGCATCTTCACTGCCGGCCTGCATGACCACCGCAAACTCATCGCCGCCCCAGCGGGCCAGCAAGTCCCCCGATCGCAAATGATGCCGCAACACCTGCGCCACCCGGCGCAGCGCCGAATCGCCAGCCGGATGGCCCTTCCGATCGTTGACTTGCTTGAGATTGTCCATGTCCAAAAGCCCGATAATAACCGGGCTCCCGATCGCATCGGCCGCCTGTTGCACGGTAGGAAAATACTCCAGCAGCCCGCGGCGGTTGAGCAGTCCCGTCAGTCCATCGCGGCGGCCCGCCTCTTCCGCGTCCCGCGTGGCCAGCAGCAAATCGAGGGCTTGGGCGACATGCGACGCGCACGCATCCATAATGCCGGCACGCGTCTCCGGCGCAATCCGGCTCGACGCCTTCCCCGTGCGCCCCACCACCAAGAGCCCGGTGCGCTGTCCGCGCGACATCAGCGGCCACACGCCCAGTTCCTCGAGTCCGTAGGATCCCCAGGCCGTCTGCCAGGGATCCCGGATGGTTCTCCAGGCAAACCATTGCTCCATCCACGGCTCGGTCTCCCCCACCAGATGCAAGGTGTCGAACACCACCCGCCGCACGTTCTCCAGGTCCTCGGCAAACGGACCCCAAGGGGCATACACGTCGAGCATCCCGGCGTCCTCATCGATCCCGCGGGCGCGTTTCTGATACACGAAAAACCCAGCGTCAACGTCCGCCCACTCTTCCAGATCAACCGCCGCCCGCTGGGCGAGATCCAATCCCCGCTTGGCGCGTCCCCATTCCCGCGTGCTATATAAGAAGTCCCGCAATATCCGGCCATCTACCGTCCATGGCTGAGTTCCGGACTCCCCCCGCTCGCTCATAGTCCCGGTCCCCTCCGATTCTGCTAACATTCTGACATAAATCAGAGGGGATGTCCCATTCTTACCCAAGTTCTCCACGCCGCCAAAATACTGGCACCAGCCGGTCCTCCATTACGATCAGTGCAGGGTGGCACGCACGCGCTCTTTGACGACCCGTCCCGTCGCCCGCAGCCTCTGCTCAAGACGCCCTCCGCGAGGCAGCCCAGGGACATCCTTGATAGAGTATTGGGAGTTGTATTGGGATTTTACTCCGCCTCTCAGCCACAGAAGACTCAGTAGCCTACCGGTGAAATGACCAGCACAGCATGACTACTTAGGACAACGATCCCACAAACACACAGCGGTTCTTGCCCTGCTGTTTGGCCGCATACAACGCGCGATCGGCCTTCTGCACCAGGGTTTTGGAATCGATGCCGTCCGAGGGGTAGACCGCAACACCGACGCTGACGGTCAAATGAATCGGGTCCCCGTTCGCATCCCGCACAGCGTGGCTTGAGCGGCCCAAACTGTCGACGATGGCTAATACATCCTGAGCGTCACCCAGATGCGGCAGGAGAACCGTGAACTCATCGCCGCCTACACGGGCCACGATTCCCTGGTCTTCGACCACCGCGGCCAAACCTTTCCCCAACTCCCGGATGGCATTGTCTCCCACATCATGCCCATAGGCATCGTTGATTTGCTTCAAGTCATCGCAGTCCACAAACAATACGGCCACCTGATCGCCATGTCGGTTGGCTTCTGCAACAACCTGGCTTGCCGTCTCGAAAAACAAAGCGCGGTTAGGCAATCCCGTGAGCGGATCATGAAACGCCATGAATTTTAACTGTTCCTGGTAGTCTTTTAGCTGCTGCTCCATCCGCAAACGCTCCGTTACATCCCGCCCAACAGTCACCACACCGATAATTTTGCCGTCCTTAACGAGCGATCGGCCGCGGGTTTCGAGAGTAATCCATTCCCCCGTTTTACGCTGGAAACGAAACAACCCATCCATTGTGCTGTCCTGGGAGATCATGTGGCGATGCATGGCAATAGCCTTGTCCTTGTCGTCGGGATGCAAGATATTGAGTCCCGACGAGTGCAACATGTCATCGACTGAGTATCCCAGCACCGTCTCGTGCGAAGGGGAGACATAGGCAAAATTGAAGTCCACATCAATCACGCGGACAAGGTCGCGCGTATGCTCCATAATCAATTCGTAAATCTCTTGGTTGTCGAAAACGTGCGTCCCAGTGGCTGGGCCAGGGTTTATACCCATGTGTCGTTACCTCCCTACCCATATGCCTTCCATTGTGCAATCGCTAAAGCCATCAGATCAAGCGAATAGCACCACTGACCTGTCTGGATGTTGCTGCGCAATAGCGGCGTTGCTAAGGGGCTGGGAGACGCCTCATTTGGCCCCGGCAGGATGCCATGCATCGGAGACGGGGTTATCACACCACTCGCGGTCGCCACGCCCAGTTTCTGGGGAATTCGGCATAGCGCCGGGCGTCGGCGAATTCCCGGTCCCATCGTACCGCAGCCGCGGAGACCCCTCCATGTTGAAGAGCGCGTCGCAGGGGAGGTAGCCCGCGTGTCTCAAGCCCCACACTGTGTCGAATAAAAGCCGTCCCACGCACCCGACCCGCGACGGGCCCATGGTAATTGCGGCAACCGCGCCGCCGCCTCCCACCGATCCTCTTCGTCCGCCAGGAGACGACCGCCGCGACGACTCCCCGCAAAACACCGGACGGTCTCGACCAAATCAGCACGCGCGCCAAATCAACTATCCTCCCGATCGCACACCAGCCCCGCTAATTGACGAGCAAGTCCTCCCCGAGTCCATGGCAGGTTGGACAACGTCCAGTACTGCGCCGAATAGGCGGATTCCAACACGCGGGACACCAATCCCACTGCGTCTGGCCATTCTGTTCCTTCACGATGTATCCCGATCCTTGGCACACGGAACAGTCACCGGTACCGCGACAACTGCCACACATCATCGACGCCACCTCCCTTTTACCTTACGCGTTCAACACAATACGACAAAATTCCTCCTATAAATCCGAAAATTCCGAACCATAGTTCCCAGACACATGCCGCAGAACTTGTCGTGCGAGGGATAAGAAAGAGGGATGGGTCGTCTGCGAAGAGGAACTCCAGAGCCAGCGCCCACGCTACGTCGCCGCACCGAGCGCCGCCAATCTATTACTCGAATCGCACGACAAATGCCAATACATTTCCTGTTGCGAGAACGAGACGCGGCCTATCAGAGCGCGGTACGATAACCCGTAAATTTTTACGTGCTTTATGCGGTCCATCTTCCAGCACATTCTCTTGCCATGCAGCCTACTTCTGAGATTTGACAGCGCCGTGGACGTCATGACAGAGCATAACCCTGCCGCTGCCTTCAACTCAGAAAGGACGGAAACACTGGTGTCAGAAACTTCCTGGCAATCCCTCGTGGAGACCCTTTCGCCCATCGTTCTGATGGGACCGGAGGGCAATGTGCTCTATACCGAAGATCCCGGGGATCCTGCGGTACCCATTGCCTATGCGCTCTGGGCTCTCAACGCGCACCGCGATGCCGAGGCCCCTCGCCCCCTCACCCTGCAAATGGCATCCGATCGCACGTACTATTGGTTTCCGCAGGCCGATGACACGGGCAGTGCGTACTGGATGTTGTGTCGGACAAATCCAGAATCTCCCGCGTTTCCTTGGCCAACGGATCCCATGCTCTACCAGATGATTTTTGACGGCGTGAATGATGCGATGTATACGATCGATTCCACCGGATGCTTTGTGACCGTAAACGAGGCTACCGCTCGGCTCAGCGGGTATCCGATGGCAAGTTTGCCGGGTCGGCACTTTGCTCCCTTCGTCGCCCCCCGCGATCGCGCCATGGTGGAACAAATCTTCCAGCGTGTGCTGGGAGGAGTGAAAACCGCCTTTGAATGCGCCATTCGCTCCGGACATGGGGAGGAGCATCTCCTACGCATTGAAAACTTTCCCTTAATTCAAGACGGGAGGACCCTCGGGGTGTTCGGCATCGCCCGCGACATTACCCAGGATACGCAACAGCGGCACGTCTTGCGGCTCCAGAGGGACCTCCTGCAACGCACGTCCCAGGGTCTCGCCACTGAGGACGCGCTCCAAGCGGTGGTCAACGCTCTTCGTACTGCCTTCCCGGGCGTTGGGGCCTCCGTCATGCTCATCAACCCCATCGACGGACGCCTGTATCATCAGGCGTCGGTGGGAGTCCCCGAAGACTACTTACGCAACATGAATGGCTTGGCCGTCGACCTCAACAATGGTATCGCGGCCACTGCGGCAGTCCGCCAGGCTCCCGTGTTTGTGCGTGACCTCGTCCACGATCCGATCACCGAGCGGTTCGGTCAGCATCTGCTCCGACAAGGATTCCAGAGCGCCTGGGCCGCCCCAATTTTCAGCACCAACCATGCAGTACACGGAGCGCTCGTCGTGTACCATTACGCCGATCGCCCGCCGACCGCCTTAGATGACGATGTCATGCAAAGCTGGAGCAGTCTGCTGGGGCTGGTCTTGGATCGGCGATCCGACGCCTGGACTCACCAGAAAGCCCCTCACCAAGACTCCTTGACGGGTTTGCCCTGCCGCGAAGCCATGCAGGCAATCGTTGACGACAAGGCTGCACGCAGTCACTCGCCATTCAGCCTCTTGGTTCTTGATATCGATCGGTTCAAATATGTGAATGATACCTACGGTCATCGGGTGGGAGACCACGTGATTGCCACCGTCGGCGATCGCCTGCGAATGCTCGTCAACGAAACGATTACGGTGGGACGATTGGGCGGCGACGAATTCCTGATCGTCATTGACGGCGCGGCGGACGCCGGCACCACTGTGGCTCACCGGATTCGCGAATTGTTCCAACAGCCGGTGACGGTGGCGAATCGCACCATCCGCGTCACGGCGAGCATCGGAGGGGCCCTCTTCCCCCACGACGGAGCCACTGCCGATGATCTCATGTCTCGGGCGGACGTGGCCCTGTATGCCGCAAAGACTGATGGACGGGATACGGTGGAGATGTATCAAACCTCCTGGCAGGCTCCCTCTCAAGATCGTGTAGCACTCGAAGCACAACTGCAACTGGCGCTAGTCCGCCGCCGGGACTTCTTTGCTGCGTTTCAGCCCCGCTGGGATGCACGTTCGGGGCAAATTGCAGGCGCTGAAGCCTTGGCACGCTGGCGCCATCCTGAGGAGGGCTTCATTCCGCCCAGTGAATTCGTCCCTCTAGCCGAGGAAACAGGCCTGATTGTACCCCTGACCGAACAGATTTTAGAACAGGCAGCCTTGCTCTTGCAACGAACCCCCGCGGCAACCTGGCGCGTATCCGTGAACATTTCTCCGCTCTACCTGCGGCGGCGCAACATCGTCCAGGACTTACAAACCTTGTCGGCCCGGTTCAACGTGCCCATCCAGCGATGGGAAATCGAAATCGTGGAGTCCACCATTATGGATTATGCGGCGACGATTACGGAGACGCTGGAGGCGTGTGCAACTCTTGGTATTACTGTGGCCCTCGACGACTTCGGTACCGGGTTGAGCTCCTTAGCGCGTTTGCAAAGCCTCCCGCTGAACTTCCTCAAAATGGACCAAACGTTTGTCCAAGGGATTGGCTCTCCGCGAAGTGAAGCCATCGTACAGGCCATCGTCACGTTGGCCCATAGTTTAGGGCTGCAAGTGGTGGCCGAGGGCGTGGAGACTTCGACGCAACGGGCATTTCTGACCGCTATCGGCTGCGATCAATTGCAAGGATTTTTGTTGGGTCGGCCAGTCCCAGAAGCTGCGTTTGTCAGAGCCTACGCCCCCTCAATACACTAAAGCGACGGCCAACTAGGAACCCAGATGCGTGAGACGCCGGGCGGGCGACAGCCGGACGGCCCCGGCTGTGGTCCGCCAAGAAGTCATGAACACCTTCGATTCTACGGTCGGCATTGGCCCATCGGCCTCTTAGTAGGCCCTGTACCCGAAGCGGAACGAGCTTGCGCCCACGGACCGTCAACTCCGCGATTGCGGACCTCTCAGGTCATCCAGAGAAATCGCTCGCACCAATGACGTCCTGTGATCCTGCTATCATAAGAATAAGGGGGGGGGATATTGTCGAACGGATAGGCACGTTATGGGATTGGATGGTGGCGTCAGACCCTGGTCTCGCCCGACTGCGCATGAGTACAAACGCCGCGATCACCATGGCGTCCAGTCTTGGCGTGGAATATTTCCTGGCCCGAATGCTGCATACCCAGGGTCTGGGTCTCATTGTGGCGATGCTCCTTGGGGCCGTCATCGCCATGATGGGGACCATGGCCCTTACTGGCTTGGTGAATTGGCAGAAGAAAGCCAAACGAGCCCTATTTTTCCCCGTTGCCGTTGGCGGGGGCCTAGCAACCGGTGTGTTGACCGCCTCCAACACCGATCTCACGCTTGCTGTGTTCGTTGTCGTCATGTTTGTTGCGGTGGCCATCCGGCGTTTTGGCATGCCGTATTTCTTCTATGGCTTCATGGGGTGGATGGGCTACTTTTTTGCATCGTTTACGCACGCCACTCTAGCGGAACTTCCGTTCATCGGCCTCGCCGTGACGGTCGCGGCAACATGGGTTCTGCTCTTGTCGACCACGGTCCTCCGCATTCGCCCCCGGCGCACCTTAACGCGAGCGCTGCAGGCCTTTGAACTCCGATCCCGCTTGGCGGCTCAAGCACTGGCCGCGTATTTGCAGAGCGATGACGATAAAACCCGAACAACGCGGCGAATACGCCTTCGCACCCGCTCCTCCCAGCTCTCGGTGGCTGCCTTAATGGTTGAAGCATGGATCGTGGAGCCCGGCGCCCTCCCCCCCGAATGGTCCGGCTTCGCGGTACGCCAACGCCTATTGGGAATTCAACACGCGATAGATCGCATGGCATGGGCGGGTACCGTGATGGCGGAATCCCACCTGGCTGAGGCAGGGATGGCAGCCGACATTGCCGATGCCTTGGCGAAACAGGATGACCCCGGGGCAATGCGCCTTGTGCCAGCACTCAAGACGGGATCCGGCGACGAGCAGAGGGCGGCTCGGGAATTCGCCAAAGCAGCCGTTGAGTTCATTGCACTGTCCACGGAGGTTCGACGGGCAGGAGAGGCGCAAGTAGCCCTCGGCCCGGATACCTTTGAGCCCGCCGTAGGACTGATGATGGAAGACCTGCCGGGCTCTCCCGCCATTGCTCCGACCGTGCAGGCCCGAGGACACCAGTGGAATCCGCTCGCTCGACTCGACTTCCCGATCCGTCAGGCGATTCAGGTCGCCATCGCTGGAGGACTCGCGATTTTGGCTGGCCGTGCTCTGTCCCCAGAACGTTATTATTGGGCGGTTATTGCGGCCTTTATCATGTCGGCAGGCACAGCCACGCGGGTGGATGCCCTGATCAAGGGGGTCAATCGTGTGCTCGGCACGATGGGCGGTCTCGTCGCCGCGGTCGCTGCGGCCCAGCTGACCGCTGGCCATATTCAT
>JAJZBJ010000109.1 GCA_021798975.1 Bacillota bacterium
GGAGCAGGGCGGGGACGTGCCTCTGGGCGGTCTTCCAGTCATCCCTCAACATAAATTGCAGCGATTCTAGTCCCACAATCAGCGAGGTCAGCCGATGGCCGACGCCGTCATGAATGTCGGCAGCAATACGCAGGCGTTCTTCCCGCGCCCGGGACTCCGCGATGGCCGTGGTGGCATCGACTAACTGTTGATGAGCGGTCTGGAGCGACTGATAGGCCTGATGAAGCTCCGCGGTGCGTTGCCGATCCAGTTCGCGGGCGCGGTTCCGCAGTCGAAATAGGTAGGTCGCGGCGAAGATGGCACCCGCATTCAGGAGACTGTTGAAAATGGTTGAGGGCTCTGGCCACGCGATGAACGTGCGCACGGACAAGAGCAGGAGGGCACTGACCCAAACCCAGGCTGTCGGAGCGGTGGTCGACGCGAGAAATACGGCGGTGGGGTAGACGAGGCTTGTGGTCAACGCTGCGAGTCCCGCGTGCCGGGACGCCACCGCCAAACCCGTTAGGGCGAGAGCGCCTAGAATAAGGTTGACCGGCCAAGTCCTAAGGCGGGCGGGAAGCCAGAGCCAGAGCAGGTAGTAAGCCAGATACGCGACCCCCAGCCACGCCGCATGCGCGGCCACGCGCCGCGCCATCAGAGCCACGAAAATTAACGCGGCGCTGCCCAAAAGCTTCCGCCGAAAACGGTCTGATCCCAGCCCGACCGTCATGCTGTCAGCCCTTCCCCGTTCATGATGTTCAGTATAGCATGGCAAGATTTGGCGTCGTCGGACGCCAGGGTTGCAGCACAGGGTTCCACCCATTGACGCCCTATGCCACACTAAGGCCAAACCCATGCAGACAGGGAGGCGCTGCGTTATGTTTACCAAGCCGTGGCGGGTATTGGACTTTCATGTGCATTTTGCTGTCCGGAGTCATCAAAGTACAGCGCGCGCATCCGGCGCGCGAACCGAAGATTTGACCTATGGCCAGCGGCAATACCGCTGGATGTTGGAATCGTGGGATTTTCCGGTTCCCGAATCGGAGGTGCCGGAACCTTCGGTCGTATTGGAGCGGTGGATGGCGGAAGTAACCCAGTATCAGCTGGAAGGAGTCGTGTTTGTCACGGGAGCCGGCTCCGACTTTATGGCCGAAGCACAGGGCAAACATCCGGGCCGCATCTTCGCGTTCTCTCACATTAGCCCGGACGACCCTGATGCTGTCGCGAAGATTAGCCATGATATCGAAGATTTGAAGCTGAGCGGCTTTAAGATGTTCGGACCGCGGTTGGACCGGCCCTTTGACGACAAGGCCTATTGGCCTATCTGGGAGTTGTTGGCGAGCCATCGCGTTCCGTTGCTGATTCACTTCGGGGTATTGGGCGGCGGCGGCGGTATTGTCTTTCATCCCCGCATGAGCCCGCTGACGGTCGATCCAGTGGCCCGCGCATTTCCGGAACTGCCTATTGTCGTGCCGCATTTCGGGGCAGGATACTGGGGCGACTTGCTGCAACTGGGCTGGGCGCACGAAAACGTGTATGTGGATACCTCCGGATCCAACCAGTGGATTCGCTGGATGCCGTACCCTTTGACCCTAGAGAGCTTAGTGCAGAAAGCCTATGAGACGTTCGGCCCCGAACGCATCATTTTCGGATCCGATTCCAGCTATTTTCCGCGCGGCTTTGCGGTGCGCTACGTCGAAGATCTGATCCGAGCAGCCCGCTATAACAACATCCCCGACCAGGATCTGCAGCACATTCTGTATGACAACGCCTGGCGGCTTTTGCATCCCTAGCGTTGCATGAGTCTGCGGAGAGGGCGAGGAGTCCCGTTGCCTAACCGATGGGACACCGGGAAAAGCGGCTAAAGCACGCAACGAGCGATTAGAAATTCGAGGAGGGCGAGCCATGGTATTTCCTACGCACATTGTGGCCGTGAGTGGCATTGTCGAGGATGGGCAAGGCCGTGTGCTGCTGGTCAAACTCCGCGACCACGCGTGGGAGTTTCCCGGGGGTCAGGTTGAAAACGGGGAAAACCTGTTCGATGCCGTACGCCGCGAGGTGTGGGAAGAGAGCGGGATCGAGGTCGAAGCTCGGCACTTGATCGGGGTCTATTCCAACACGGGGGAGTACACATGGCACGACGGTGTGACCCCTGTGCCCACCAAAGTGATGTTGGATTTTGTATGCACCGCCATTGGGGGCACGTTGAGTATATCCGACGAAACGACCGATAGCCGGCGGGTGGACCGGGCCGAAGCGTTGGAACGCATCCGAGCGCCCAGGAGGATCAGAGACGAACGGCGTATCGAATCCTGGGGCGGTGTCCGATTTGCACATTGAGCTGACTCGGGCGACCATCGAGGAAAAACCGATTATCGACAATCTATCGCAGTTTTATCTCTATGAGTTTAGCCAGTACCTGCCCTCGCTCTCCTTGGACGAGAGCCGGGGACTTTATGACGGGTTGCCCGATTTGGATGCGTATTGGGATGATCCGAACCGCCAGCCCTTCATTGTCCGTGTGGACGGGGAGTTGGCGGGGTTGTCCTGGTGAAACAGGGGCAGGCGGACGAACCGTATGAGATGGGCGAGTTTTTCATCATGCAGAAATTCGGAAGGCGAGGCGTCGGCACGGCTGTGGCCCAGAGTCTCTTTGACAGGTTTCCGGGCCCGTGGCTCATCCACCAAATGTGGAACAACTACAAGGCTCAGGCCTTCTGGCGCCGAGTGGTCAACGCCTACACCAACGGCCACTATGAGGAATATTACGACGAGAGGCGACGGCCCTTTCAGAAGTTCAGCAGCGAGAGACGGTGACCGACAAGGAGGGGGGTCAGAGCCTGATGCGGCTGGCCAATGCCTTGACACCATGTGCCAGGGTTGGTAACATGCTTTAGAAGCCCAAGACGATGGGTGCCCTGCCAAAGTGGCTTAATATCCCATCCAGGTGTAGAAGTTTGAGTACGGTGTGGACCCGTGCCTTCTCCCTGTGGGTGGAGGTTATTTTTTTTGAGGAGGTGGATCAATGCCAACAGCGGAAAAAGCAGCCGTCATCGAAGAAACTCGGGAAGCGTTGTCTGCATCTGAAGGCACAGTATTGGCCGACTATCGCGGTCTGACAGTGCAGCAGTTGGGACAGCTTCGCGAGCGTCTTTCCAAGGGCGGCGTCACGCTTAAGGTGGTTAAAAACACCCTGATTAAGCGGGCTGCTGACGAAGTCGGCATTGAAGGCCTCGATCCTTACCTGACCGGCCCGACGGCCGTGGCTTACAGCCCGGACCCGGTGGCGGCGGCTAAGCTTTTGTCCCAAGCCACGCGTGAGTTCCGCAAGATGGAAATCAAGGCTGGTATTTTGGGCAAGACCGCGATTTCTGCCGCGGGCGTGAAAGAGTTGGCCGACCTGCCGTCGCGTGAAGTGCTGCTCGGCAAGGTGGTGGGCACGTTAAATGCCCCCATTCAGCAGTTGGCTTGGGTCTTGAACGCGCCTTTGGGCAATTTGGCGCGGGTGTTGGATCAAGTCCGGCAAAAGCGCGAGGCGGAAGAAGCGTAGGATCGAAGAACCTTTTTTGAGAATTAGGAGGTAAATTGATGGCTAAGGTCGAAGAAGTTCTCGAGATTGTGAAGGGCATGAACGTGCTCGAGCTTTCCCAGTTGGTGAAGGCGATGGAAGAGGAGTTCGGCGTGACTGCAGCGGCCCCTGTGGCTGTCGCGGCAGCGGCTCCGGTGGCTGGCGGCGCGGCTGAAGGCGGCGCTGCGGTAGAAGAGCAGACCGAGTTCGACGTCGTGTTGACCGCGGCGGGCGACAAGAAGGTTCAGGTCATTAAGGCTGTGCGTGAATTGACCGGACTGTCGTTGACGGAAGCCAAGGCGTTGGTTGATGGAGCGCCGAAGCCCGTTAAGGAGAAGATCTCCAAAGCTGACGCAGAGGCGGCGAAGGCCAAACTTGAGGAAGCTGGCGGAACAGCAGAAGTCAAATAGCGTTAGCGCATAGTGGTTGCAAGCCCTCCTCCAGGTCCCCCTTGACCTGGGGGTGGGCTTGTGATACTGTTTTATATTGCTATATTTCATAGACCAATTTATTCCTGCAACTTCACCATAGTGAGCAACCCAGAGCAGATCGACCCGCCAAAAAAGGAGTTGAACCTGAATGGCCCTTCGTCTCCCGCTTGAGAAGCCTGCCGAGCGTGTTAGCTTTGCCAGCATTAATGAAGTGCTCGACATGCCCAATCTCATCGAGATTCAGCAAAATTCCTACCGATGGTTCCTGCAGGAAGGCCTGCGGGAGATGTTTCGCGACATCTCCCCGATCCAGGACTTTACCGGAAATCTCGTGCTGGAGTTTGTGGATTATACGTTGAAGCAGCCGAAGTATTCGGTGGAGGAGTGCAAGTCGCGGGATGTGACGTACTCCGCTCCCTTGCATGTCCGTGTGCGTTTGCTGAACAAAGAGACCGGAGAAGTAAAGGAGCAAGATGTCTTCATGGGCGACTTCCCGCTCATGACTGACAAGGGAACCTTCATTATCAATGGGGCTGAACGGGTCATTGTCAGTCAGTTGGTGCGTTCGCCGGGCGTGTATTTCGGACAGCAGCTAGACGCGTCCGGAAAGCACTTGTTCTTTGCCACCATCATCCCGAATCGGGGTGCCTGGCTGGAATTCGAGTCGGACGGCAACGACATTCTCTCGGTGCGCGTAGACCGGACCCGCAAACTGCCGGCAACGGTCTTGATGCGGGCCTTGGGCTATGGCACCGACGCGACCATTTTGGAGACCTTGGGAGATGACGAGCGCATTCAAAACACGCTCTCCAAGGATCCCTCAAAGACCCAGGAAGAGGCGCTGATTGAGATTTACAAGCGTCTGCGTCCGGGTGAGCCGCCGACGGTGGAGAGTTCGCAGAGCTTGCTGCAGTCCCTGTTCTTCGAGCCCAAGCGTTATGATTTGGCGGGCGTGGGCCGATACAAGATTAATAAGAAGCTGGCGCTCAGAAAGCGCATTGTGGGTACGACCGCCAAGGAGACCGTGGTCAACCCGGAGACCGGGGAAGTCCTCGTCCGCGAGGGCGACCACATCGACCGTGCTGTGGCGCAGGCGCTGGACGAGGCGCATGTGCTGACCATCCGGGTGGAACTCCCGAATGGCCGTGAGGTGCTGGTGGTCTCCAATGGACAGCCGGACTCCGATGCCAAGACCATTACCCGTCAAGACATCGTGGCCTGTTTGAACTACATGACCACCCTGCACGAGGGCATTGGCACCACCGACGACATTGACCACTTGGGCAACCGGCGTCTGCGTTCGGTGGGCGAACTGCTGCAGAACCAGTTCCGCATCGGCCTCTCCCGCATGGAGCGGGTGGTGCGCGAGCGCATGACCATTCAAGACATGGAGTCCATCACGCCGCAGGCGCTGATTAACATCCGCCCGGTGGTGGCCGCCGTTAAAGAGTTCTTTGGATCCTCGCAGTTGTCTCAGTTTATGGACCAGACCAACCCCTTGGCGGAGTTGACGCACAAGCGCCGCTTGTCGGCTCTGGGACCGGGCGGATTGTCGCGTGAGCGTGCTGGCTTCGAAGTGCGGGACGTGCACCACTCGCACTACGGCCGGATGTGCCCGATTGAGACCCCAGAAGGTCCCAACATTGGTTTGATCGGATCGTTGTCCACCTATGCGCGGATTAACGAGTTCGGATTCATCGAGACGCCGTACCGCAAGGTCGACAAAGAGCGCGGGGTTGTCACCGACGAGATTGTCTACCTGACCGCTGACGAAGAGGACGACACCGTTATTGCTCAGGCCAACGAGCCTTTGAACGAGGACGGCCACTTCGAAGCGGATCGCGTGACCGTGCGCTCCCGCCATGAAATCTTGGAAGAGTCGCCGACACGGGTGGACTACATGGACGTGTCGCCGAAGCAGGTGGTGTCCATCGCCACGGCGCTGATTCCATTCTTGGAGCACGACGACGCCAACCGAGCGCTGATGGGTGCCAACATGCAGCGCCAGGCGGTGCCGTTGTTGGTGACCGATGCCCCTGTGGTGGGAACCGGCATGGAGGGCAAAGCAGCCCGCGATTCCGGGGTCGTGGTGATTTCCGAGAAGGAAGGCGTCATTGACCGTGTGGCAGCCAACCAGATTGTGGTGAAGAACACCGACCACACTGTCAGCACCTACTCGCTGCAGAAGTTCACGCGTTCCAACCAAGGCACCTGCATCAACCAGAAGCCCATCGTCAAGAAGGGTGAAAAGGTGGCGGCAGGACAGATTATTGCTGATGGCCCGTCGACCGATAACGGTGAGCTGGCCTTGGGCCGGAACGTCCTGGTCGCGTTCATGCCGTGGGAAGGCTACAACTACGAGGACGCGATTTTGCTCAGCGAAAAGCTGGTCAAGGACGACGTCTTCACCTCAATCCACATCGAAGAGTACGAGTGCGACGCCCGCGACACTAAGCTGGGACCGGAAGAAATTACCCGGGACATCCCCAACGTCGGCGAGGAAGTGCTCCGCGATTTGGACGACCGCGGAATTATCCGCATCGGTGCGGAGGTACGGCCCGGCGACATTCTAGTCGGCAAGGTCACCCCGAAGGGCGAGACCGAGTTGACGGCTGAGGAGCGGCTATTGCGCGCCATCTTCGGTGAGAAGGCCCGCGAAGTGCGTGACACCTCCTTGCGGGTGCCCCATGGCGAGTCCGGCATCGTGGTGGATGTGAAGGTCTTCAACCGGGAATCGGGCGACGAATTGTCCCCCGGCGTGAACCAACTGGTTCAGGTTTACATCGCGCAGAAGCGGAAAATTTCCGAAGGCGACAAGATGGCGGGACGCCACGGCAACAAGGGTGTTATTTCCCGCATCCTGCCGGAAGAGGATATGCCCTTCCTGCCCGATGGCACCCCGGTGGAAATTGTCCTAAACCCGCTTGGTGTTCCCAGTCGGATGAACATCGGACAGGTCTTGGAGACCCACTTGGGTTGGGCCGCCCGGGCGTTGGGCATGACGGTGGCCACCCCGGTCTTCGATGGGGCTCACGAGAACGATCTGCAAGACATGTTGAAGAAGGCGGGTTTACCCCCGACCGGCAAGACCGTGCTGTACGACGGCCGGAGCGGCGATGCGTTTGACCGCGAGGTGACGGTCGGTATCGTGTACATGCTGAAACTGGCACACTTGGTCGACGACAAGATTCACGCCCGATCCACCGGCCCGTACTCCTTGGTGACCCAGCAGCCGCTGGGCGGCAAGGCGCAGTTCGGCGGACAGCGCTTCGGAGAGATGGAGGTGTGGGCGCTGGAAGCCTACGGCGCCGCCTACACGCTGCAAGAGCTCTTGACCGTCAAGTCCGACGATGTGGTGGGTCGTGTGAAGACCTATGAAGCCATCGTCAAGGGCGAAAACGTTCCCGAACCGGGCGTGCCAGAATCCTTCAAGGTGCTTATTAAGGAACTGCAGAGCTTGGGTCTGGATGTCAAAGTCCTCAACGAATTGGACGAGGAAATTGAGATTCGCGAGCTGGATGACGAACCGATGCGCGAAGCGCAAGGGCTGGAGCTGCTGCCCGAGGGTGTGGACGAAACCGAGGGTCAGGAGCTGCACCGCCTGATGGAGGACGCGGCCGGCGGCGCCAAGGATGTGTTTGAACCGGGCCGCGGCGGCATGGACTTCGATCAGGAGGCCGAGAGCGCGTACGCCATCTTGCGGCGCGGCAGCCAGACCAAGGATGACGAGGTCGAGGACGCGTCGGAGAGTCACGACGATGATGAGCGGGCCGACGATGAGGACGAAGAGTACTAAAGCCGGGGGAGGTTCAGCGGAATGTTAGACGTCAACAACTTTGATTCCATGCGGATCGCTCTCGCCTCACCCGAGCAAATCCGTGAGTGGTCCAAAGGCGAAGTCAAGAAGCCGGAAACCATAAACTACCGGACCCTGCGTCCGGAACGGGAAGGTTTGTTCTGCGAGAAGATCTTTGGACCCACAAAAGACTGGGAATGCCACTGCGGCAAATACAAGCGCGTCCGCTATAAGGGCGTCGTCTGTGACCGTTGCGGCGTTGAGGTGACCCGCTCCAAGGTGCGCCGCGAGCGCATGGGGCATATTGAGCTTGCCGCCCCGGTTTCGCACATTTGGTACTTCAAGGGCATCCCGTCGCGCATGGGCCTCATTCTGGACATGTCGCCCCGGGCCTTGGAGAAAGTGCTGTACTTCGCCTCCTATGTCGTCATCGAACCCGGCACGACGCCGCTCATGAAGAAGCAGCTGCTGGTGGAGTCCGAATACCGGGAGTACCGCGAGAAGTATGGCCAGCACTTCCGTGCCTTGATGGGCGCCGAAGCCATTAAGGAGCTTTTGCTGGAGCTCGACCTGGAGCAGTTGGCGGAAGAACTCCGTGAGGAGCTCAACTCCTCCACGGGACAGCGCCGCATCCGGGCCATCCGGCGCCTGGAAGTGGTGGAAGCCTTCCGGACCTCGGGGAACCGCCCCGAGTGGATGATTATCGACGTGATTCCGGTCATTCCGCCTGACCTGCGCCCCATGGTGCAGCTGGATGGCGGACGGTTCGCGACGTCTGACCTGAACGACCTGTATCGCCGCGTGATTAACCGCAACAACCGGTTGAAGCGGCTTCTGGACTTGGGCGCTCCGGACATCATTGTCCGCAATGAAAAGCGCATGCTGCAGGAAGCGGTGGACGCCCTCATCGACAACGGCCGCCGCGGCCGTCCGGTCACAGGCCCCGGCAACCGCCCCTTGAAGTCCTTGTCCGATATGTTGAAGGGCAAGCAGGGCCGGTTCCGCCAGAACTTGCTGGGAAAGCGCGTGGACTACTCGGGCCGTTCGGTTATCGTAGTGGGTCCGAAGCTGAAGATGCACCAGTGCGGCTTGCCCAAAGAGATGGCGCTGGAGCTGTTCAAGCCGTTTGTGATGAAGAAGTTGGTCAACGAGGGATACGCCCACAACATTAAGTCCGCCAAGCGGATGGTGGAGCGGGTGCGTCCCGAGGTCTGGGATGTGCTGGAAGACGTCATCCGGGAGCACCCGGTGCTCTTGAACCGCGCCCCAACGTTGCACCGATTGGGCATTCAGGCCTTCGAACCAGTCTTGGTTGAGGGCCGCGCCATCCAGATCCACCCGTTGGTGTGTACGGCATACAACGCTGACTTTGACGGGGACCAGATGGCCGTGCACGTGCCGTTGTCGGCTGAAGCGCAGGCGGAAGCCCGGCTCTTGATGCTCTCGTCGCAGAACATCTTGAACCCCAAAGACGGCCGGCCGGTGGTCACGCCGACCCAGGACATGGTGTTGGGTTCCTATTACCTGACCATGGGACGGGATGATGCGCGCGGCCAAGGGATGATTCTCTCTGACCTCAAAGAAGGCGAGATGGCCTACGAGGAAGGTGTGCTGGACTTGCACGCCCGCATTACCATGCGGTATGACGGCGAGCGCCGCGAGTCGACCCTGGGCCGGTTCTTGTTCAATGACGCGCTGCCGAAAGAGCTGCGCTTCATCGACAAGGTGGTCGACCGGAAGATTTTGGGAGTCCTGGTGGCGGACCTGTTCCGGATGTTCGGCAACCAGACCACCGCTGAGGTTCTGGACCGCATTAAGGCGTTGGGCTTCAAGTTTGCGACCCGCGCGGGGATTACCATCTCCGTGGCGGACATCAACATTCCCGAAGCCAAGAAAGCCATCTTGGCGGAGGCAGAAGAAGAAGTCACCATGGTGGCGCGCCAGTACCGCCGCGGTCTCATCACCGCGGACGAGCGCTATGAGCGGGTCATCGAAGTGTGGACCCGGGCCAAGGAAAAGGTTACGCAGGCCCTCATGGACAACATGGATCCCAGCAACTCGGTCTACATGATGGCCACGTCGGGTGCTCGAGGCAACGTGCAGCAGATTTCGCAGCTGGCCGGAATGCGTGGCTTGATGGCAGACCCGTCGGGCCGCATCATCGAGTTGCCGATTCGAGCCAATTTCCGTGAAGGGCTGACCGTGCTGGAGTACTTCACCTCCACCCACGGCGCGCGGAAGGGCTTGGCGGACACGGCGCTCCGTACCGCCGACTCGGGTTATTTGACCCGCCGTCTGGTGGACGTGGCCCAGGACGTGATTGTTCGCGAGGTGGACTGCGGTACCACCGAAGGCACCATCGTCAAGGAGATTAAGGATGGCGGCCAGGTCATCGAGGGCTTTGAGGAGCGCTTGGTGGGGCGGGTCGCGTCGGAAGA
>JAJZBJ010000004.1 GCA_021798975.1 Bacillota bacterium
GCTGCGCCGCCGTCTCATTTATGATTTGGATCATGCGGGCCTGCCGCGGCTGGCCGTGGAACCTTCCAGCGATCAAACCTTGCGTCTGAAGCATTTGCACGACGGACGCGACTTGGACTTCGCCGACTTGCCGTTCGCCTTGAAGCTGGTGGCCGAGAGACTTTGGAAGGGGCCCGTGACGCTTCTCACCGAACGCCAGCGGGTGCCGCATCGCGTAACGCACAACGGCAGCGACTGGATTGACCAAGTGATGTAACGGCAAGAAAAATGGACGGCAACTGCCGTCCATTTTCGAAGGTGGATCCATTTACGAGTCCAGAGATGAATTACCGGGTACGGCCGGCCAGGTTTTGCTCAGCCATCTCGATCATCTTCTTGACCATGTGTCCACCCACGGCGCCGCACTGACGGGCCGGGATCTCGCCCCAGTAGCCGTCGTCAACGCCTTGCAGTCCGAGCTCATGAGCGACCTCGTACTTGAATTGGTCCAGTGCCTTTGCGGCGCCCTGCACCAACGCGCGGTTGCCGGTGTTGCTGCCTCGTGCCATTGTATCTCACCTCCTCATTACCGAAGTGTTGTTAGTATGGCTTGCCCAGAGCCTTTTACGCCGGTAACTTTTACCGAATTCGGCTCGATTGGCTGACTAGGTTTTGCTCGGCCATTTCGATCATTTTCTTGACCATATGACCGCCTACGGCGCCGCATTGGCGGGCGGAAATGTCGCCCCAATATCGGTCCTCGGGAATGCGGAGCTGCATCTCGCGGGCCACGTCGTATTTAAACTGGTCCAGAGCCTTTGCGGCGTTCTGCACCAGGGCCTTGTTGCCGGTGTTGCTGCCTCGTGCCATCGTTTTCACCTCCCCTGCTTCAAGGTGGTGGTAGTGTGTGCGTGACGCCTACATTTATGTCCCCCGAACGGGGAAGCGTCTCACGAGAGCTTCTCGCGAGACGCTTTGGGCTTGCGGTGGCGCAAGCGGTGCACCTGGCCGGACTTTTTGGGGTTCTCGGATCCACCGCCGCCGCGCATCTTTTTGGGCAGCATTTGTTTCTCGTTGATGAGGAACCAGGCTAAGAGCCCGGAGGCAACCGCCAAGGCTGCGGCTCCCCAAAACACCACGTAGCGATGGGACATGGCCATGCTGAAGACGGGCGGCCCCATGGCGACCCCGAAAAACCGCACACTGCCGTACAGACTGGTCACGACGCCCCGTTCCTTGGAGGTGGTGGCGCTAGTGACCATGGTATTAATGGCCGGCAGCACGCTGCCGGTGCCGATGCCTTGGAAGACTAGCACGCCCAGCGCCAACACCACGTTGGTGGTGGCGAAGAACGGCTCCACCACCATAGCCGCCGCAATCAGCAGCATGCCCATGACCACGATGCGGCGCGCCCAGCTGGCGATGCGCTGCTGCAAGACAGTTCCCGATACATAGGACGTGATGGCGGAGGCCATCACCGGGATGGCGATGAGGAGACCCCGGGCAATTTCGCCGTACCGGAAGGTCTTTTCCAAGATGTCGGCCAAGTAGCTCAACACCCCGAACAAAATGAACAGCACCGCGGCCCCGCCCAGAAAGGTGGTCAGGATGGACGGGCCCTTGGTGGCGAAGGTGTGTTTTAGTCCTTTCCAATACTCGCCGAATCCGCCTGCTCGCTCCGTCTTCTTCGGCTCCTTAATCACGAACCAAATGAGCGCGGCCACGGGGAACGACAAGACGCCATACGCGAAAAACGGGAGAAACCAGACTACCAGGGCCAAAATCGACCCAGCAATGGGGGAAATGACCTTGCCGAGGCCATTGGCGGCCTCCAAGAGACCCAAGGCCGAGGCCCGCTTTTTGGATTGGAACATGTCTCCGGCCACAGCCATCGCCAACTGGTAGGTGCCGCCGGCGCCAATGCCTTGCAAGAGCCGGGAGGCCATAATCCACACAAAGGGGTGCGGCAGGAGCCACGCTGCAAAGCCGGCTCCCAATCCGCCGAGTCCGTACAAAATGAGGGATGGGGCCATAATGACACGGCGGCCGATGCGGTCCGAGAGCGCTCCCGCCACGGGAATGACCACGCCGGCGGGTATGGAGAAAATGGTGATAATCAGTCCTGATTGGAACAAGGTGAGATGCATGACCTTCATCATTTTGGGCAGCACCGGGATGAGCATCGAGTTGCCAAGAACCATAATGAAGGGCACCAAACAAAGGACCCATAATTTCATGGCATGGGATTTCTGATCTTGGGATTTGGAACCTGAAGCCGACGCTCGGTGCGCGCCGTGCGTTTCCTGCGCCATCGCTATCCTCCCCATCTTCTTCATGTCGTCACCTTTAACCTGCCCGCCGTGCTTTTCTCAATCCCGTCAAAATTTGGCCGTCACCCTCGCCGGCGGGCGGGAATATGGTGCCAAGGATCGCATCGACCACGAATCAGGAGGGATCGCATATGCTGCGGCACGACGGCGAAGCATGGCTGGATATTTTGGATTTTCCCTATAAGGACCGCGCCCAAAAACCGCGCACCACAGGTTTGACCATGGTAATCGACAAGGGATTGGGACTGACCGACACGCGGGACTTGATGGAACTCGCATCCGATTACGTCGATCACTTGAAGTTGACCTTTGGCACGTCGGCGTTCTATAACACCCGGCTTCTGCGTCAAAAGATAGAGCTGGTGAAGTCCTACGGCGTGCACATTTTCCCCGGCGGCACCTTCTTGGAGCTGGCTCTGTTGCAGGGCCGCATCCTGCAATATCTGGACCGGGCGCGCGACCTCGGATTTACAGGAGTAGAAATTTCCGACGGGACCATTAATATTGATGAAGAGACGCGCTACAACACCATCAAGCTGGCGCGCACTTACGGCTTTGATTTAGTCATCAGCGAGGTGGGCAAAAAGGATCCGCGGGATCAGGTCAGCAGCATACCGCTCTACGAGCAGGTGAACCGCGACCTAGATGCCGGATCGGATGTGGTGATTGTGGAGGGCCGCGAAAGCGGCGAAGGGGTTGTCATTTACGACAACCAGGGGAATATTCTGGATGATGAGGTTTCGGCCATGGTGGATCATGTGCAGGATACGTCGCGGCTTCTGTGGGAAGCCCCGCAAAAGAAGCAGCAGCAAGAGCTCATCATGCAGTTTGGCCCGAACATCAACCTCGGCAACGTCCAGCCGCAGGATGTGCTGGCGTTGGAGGCGCTGAGAGTGGGGCTGCGCGGAGACACCCTCCGCCACTACTATTTAACGCTGCAGGGTTTGGAGGAGCCGGTTCGATGGCCCAAAACAGCCCAGCTGCAGGGAGGCGCACGTGGTACGAACGATTGATGTAGCATTTCGCTTCGAAGAGGTCGAAGTGGGCAATGATTATGGGGCGGCAGCGGTCATTGATACGCTCCGGGCGACGACAACCATGATTGCCCTCATGGAGCGGGGCGTGTTGGCTATTCGCCCGGTGGCCAGCCTGGCTGAAGCCTATGCCTTCAAGGAGAAGGATCCGCGGCTGCTGTTGGGCGGGGAGCGCAATAACCGGCCTCCGGAAGGGTTTGACGGCGGGAACTCGCCCTATGACTGGCCTCAAGAACGTGTCCTGCAACGGCGCCTGGTCTACACCACCACCAACGGCACGGCGGCTATCGACCGCGCCCGCGCCATACCGCGCTTGGTGCTGGCTGCTCTGACCAATGCGGAGGCCGCTTTCCGCTATCTCTGGTCGTTGGAGAGGCCGGTCCTGGTGGTGGCCTCTGGCACGAAGGGCCAAGTCGCGCTCGAAGATGTGCTGGCGGCGGGAGCGATGGCGGTCCACTGGCCCCGGGAATCCCGCACCGATCGGGCCGAGATGGCGGCGGCGCTGTTCTTGCAAAACCAGCACGACATTGGGAACGCGGTGCGGCAGAGCCGCCACGGGCGGGAACTGGCGGAGATGGGGTTGGGCCGCGACCTTGATTACGCAGCCCAGCTCAACACCACCAGGGTGGTCCCGGTGTTGTCGCAGGACGGCTGGATCCGCGCTGTAGACTAGGATTCCGCGTGCCGCCGGCCCTTCGGGGCCGGTCTTTTTATGGCCTGCCTCTCATATCTATTCCCGTCGGGACAAGACGGGGAGGCGCCATGTTTACCACCGAAAACATCGGGCTCATCATTTTATTGCTCTTGGGACTGGTTGCCCGGTCCAACCTCGTGGCGGCAGCGGCGACCATCCTCCTCATGTTGCGGTTCACCCGGCTAACCTTTTTGCTGCCGATTCTGGAGCGGCGCGGCGTCGAGGTGGGACTGCTGTTTTTAACCCTGGCCATGCTGGTGCCGTTTGCGCTGGGCAAGGTGAATCTCCGTGAAGTGGGCAAAAGTTTCTTTACCCTGCCTGGCATCCTGGCCCTGGTCGGCGGAGCCGTGGCGACCCACTTGAATGGACGCGGCTTGCACATGTTAAATGACCACAGCCATCTCATGATCGCCCTAATTGTGGGCTCGATTATCGGCATTGTCGTGTGGGGCGGCATCCCCGTTGGTCCCTTGATGGCGGCTGGAGTCACCTACTTGATGCTGGAGTGCATTAGTTTTGTGACCCATTTGCTGAAATGACGGAATGTAGATTACGGAAAGAGGGCCTGATCCGGTGTCGGACGAGATTTTCCTCAAGGGCATGATTGGGATTCGGTTTTTATCGGCCATGATTGAATTCACCGGTGCGTTTCTGATGTGGCGCTTTTTTCGGCTGGATACCGCGATTCGCATTAACGGCTTTTTAGGGCTGGTCGGCCCGGTGGTCCTCACAACGACCATGCTGCTCGGTATCGCCGGCTTGGCGGCGAGCCGGGTTCCGGTCGCGAAGATGGTGTGGATCGGCATGGGCGTGGCTTGTATTCTCTGGGGCACGACCCGCTGATGTGGGCGGTATGGTCTGTGGGCCGCTGGCTGAGACACTGGGCGTTGGGACTGGCAATTGTGGTGGCGGCGGCCTACATTCCTTGGACAGTCCGCCAGGTGTGGCCGGTCCGACACGGTCCCTCCCCGCCGGGCGATATTGTGTCGTTCATTCCGGTGTCGGGGCGCTGGGTTGCGCTGGCCTTTGCGGACGGGCCCAGCATCCCGGCCACCCCGGGCATTGTGCGAGATCTGGGGGCGTACGGGGCGCACGCCAGTTTTTTTGTCGTGGGGTTGAACGTGCAGCGGCATCCCAAGTGGATCCGGCAGGCGGCGGCCGGCGGAAACACCATTGAGACGCACACTGAGGGCCATATCAATCTAGCCACCCATAGCTACAGTCAAGATGTGGCCGACTTGGAGCGGGCCGAGCGCTCCATCCAGCAGCTGGTGGGGCGCCGGACCCACTGGCTTTTACCGCCCTATGGGATGTGGAACGCCGCGGCGCTCAAGGCGGCCCGGACCGCCGGACTCACCGTGGTGGTGCCCAGTGCGGGAGAAGGGGTGCGCCAGGATGAGCAGCGTCCCTCCCAAATCGTCCACCAAGTGCTGTCCCATGTCCGGCCGGGCGCCATCATTGTGCTGCACGACGGCTCCCCCGGCACGCCGGTGCTGGAGGCATTGCCCACCATTCTCCATTTGCTGCGGGTGGAGGGCTATCGCATCGGCAGCATTCCGGAGGTCTGGCGTCATCGCACCATAAAATTGGACGAAAGCCCCTCAACTGGTGATAATAAGGGCGGACGGTGACAGCATGCGCATCATTGGCGGAGAGGCCTCCGGCCGGCGGTTGAGCTCGCTCGCCGGCACCGACACCCGGCCGACCGGCGATCGGGTGCGGGAGGCGCTTTTCAACATTTGGCAGGGGAGAATTGCGGGCGCCCGGTTTCTGGACGTCTATGCCGGGACCGGAGCGATGGGACTGGAAGCGTTGTCCCGTGGGGCCCAAGCGGCCCTCTTTATTGAGCCGCACGCCGGGGCCCTCCGGACGCTCAAGCGCAACGTGGAATTGGTGGGCGTGAAAGAGCGCGCCGAGATTTGGGGGCAGACAGCGGAAACGGTGCTGCCGCAGTTGGTGGAATCCGGCCAGCGTTTCGACGTGATTTTTTGCGATCCTCCTTGGCGGCACGGTGTTTCTGCCGCGGTCCAGGCCCAGCTTGCCGGCCTCTTGGCCAAAGACGGAATGGTCGTGGTCGAGAGCCGCCAATCGGATCCGGTTCTGGTGCTGGACGGCTTGGAACAACGCTGGGCGCGCCGGTATGGAGATACCCGGGTCACCGCCTATGACTTGCCGCCGAAAGAGGAGGAACGGTCGTGACCCGCGCCATATACCCGGGCTCATTCGATCCAATGCACAATGGCCATCTCGATGTGGTCACCCGGGCCAGCCGGGTCTTTGACGAAGTGATTGTGGCGGTCTTCGCCAATGCCGGAAAGAAGCCGCTGTTCGACGCCGCCGAGCGGGTCCGGCTTGTCCGGGAGTCGACTGCCGAGCTCCCCGGGGTTACGGTGGAGATGGGATCAGGGCTCTTGGTGAACTATGCCGGCCAGGCAGGGGCCCAGGTGATTATTCGGGGGCTGCGAGCCGTGTTAGATTTTGATTACGAATTTCAGTTTGCGCTGATGAACAAGAAGATGGCGCCCGACATTGAGACGGTATTTATGTTGACCGGCGAAAATCACGCGTATCTCAGCTCCACCCTTATCAAGGAGCTGGCGGGATATCACGCCGACATTTCGCAGCTGGTGCCGGCCCCCGTGGCTGAGGCATTGGCGCTGCAGTATCGGGGGAAATGAGGAATGGCAGTGGACCAGGAGACCGTGATATCGGAAGTGGCACATCTGTTGGACAAGTTGGAGCGCGTGGCGGATTCGGGCCGCCGCCTCCCTTGGGGCCGGCAAGTGCTGGTGGACGATGAAGCTTTGCGCACCTTGGTTCAGCAAATTCGCCATGCCCTGCCGGAGCAGGTGCGTCAGGCGGAATGGATTATCCGGGAGCGGGACCGCATTATCGAAGAAGCCGGCCAAAATGCCGATCACATCGTGGCGGAGGCGCACTCGCGCGCCCATGCTTTGGCGGACGATTCCGAAATCCTGAAAGAGGCGCACGGCCGCGCTCAGGAGATCTTGCGGGAAGCCGAAAGACGCGCCCAAGAAATTCACGCCGGTGCGTTGGCTTATGCCGACGAAGTGCTGGCGAGTCTGGAGACCCAGCTCGGCCGCTTGGGGGACACGGTCCGGCAGAACCGGCAAACGCTCAAACCGCGGACGGCGGCTAGCGAATAGCAGCCATACCGCCCCAGTATAAAAGCCCGGCCAGGACGGCCTGCAGGGCACGGATCCCCGCCAGCCGAGCGGCTGTGCGGGGTCTTTTGCCGATATAGAGGGCAAGCGGCAGCCAGTAACCCAGCCCGCCGAACGCCGTCCAGAAGAACCGGGCCGGCGTCCAGGCCCCCGGCATCCGCCAGTGCAGGCCGATGGGGTCGACCAGCCAGCCCACCCCCAGGGCGGGAATCCATTGATGCGCCAAGAAGGCTAGGACGATTACGGCCCCCACAATCGTGGTCCAGTTCATGGCGTCCAAAATCCATTGGCGCGGCGAAAACGAGAGGTGGCGTGCGGGCGGGGCATGTAAAGCCAACCGCGGACCAAGGATGAGGGCCGCGGCTATGAGACAGGCATCTAAGGCCAGACCCTCCGAGGCGCGGGGGAACAGCAATGGATTATACAAATTGGTGTATAACAAAAGGGGTACGGGGTTCCAATTTTGATCTGATGCACGGTCCAAGTGAACCAGCACCGCCATGAGGGCCGCGGGCGGAAAGGTGAGCAGCGCGGTTCCCACAAGGGCCGGCGCCTGCCAGCGGGGCAGCAGATACAGCCATGATTGGGCGAGAACGTATCCGGGAAGCATAATCGGCACGAGATGGTTCCACCATAGGGCGATTGCGTGTTCGGCCGTATGGCGGGTCAGTCCGGGGTTTGCCAGCGTTCCGCCGATCACGAGGATCATGAGGGCTAGGGCTATAATCACACGGCTTTTCGGCGCGTCCATGGGAATCCTCCCTCCCACTCTTCTATGCGGGAAGGGGGGACAATATGGCGGCGACATGTCCGGCTGATTCCAACATAAGGATGAGATGTGACGGCGGGAGGGGATGCAGTTGGTGCGGGGAGTGACCCTGGCGCTGTCGTCGGGCGGCGCGCGCGGGTTTTCACACATCGGTGTCCTGAAATCTTTAGAACGCCACCACATTCCGGTGCTGGGCATTGCCGGGTCCAGCATGGGCGGGTTAATCGGCGCCTTGTATTGCTGCGGGTACACAGCGCAGAAGCTGGAGGAACTGGCCGGCGGGCTGCGACGAAGCCAGTGGATTGATTTTTCGTTGTCCAAGATGGGCATGGTGCGTGGACACAAGCTATTGGAACTGATGGAGCGGCTGACCGAAAACCGGACCTTTGAGGAATTGTCCCTGCCGTTGAAGCTGGTGGCGGTGGACATCCAGCGGGGCGAGGAAGTGGTGCTGGACTCCGGCAGTGTGGCGGAGGCCGTGCGGGCCACCACCTCGATTCCGGGAATCTTTAGTCCGGTCGTGCGGGGAGACGAGATCCTGGTCGATGGCGGGGTGCTGAACCGGGTCCCGGTGGACTTGGCTCGGCAAATTGCAGAGGCCCCGGTCATCGCGGTGGATGCCGGGCTCGACATCTCACCGGTGGTGAAATCGGTGTTCGATATTCTGTTCCAAGCGTTTGATGTGGTGGCGCGCGAACTGCGCCGCTATAAACCGGTTCAGGCAGATGTGCTAATCGAGCCGTACCTCCCGAATGCTCGTGATGCGCAGTTTACCAAAGTGGGTGAATTTGTGCGCGCGGGAGAAACGGCTTGCGAGGCGAAAATCTCCGACATATTGGGACGATTGGAGGGATCGGCGTAATGAAGCGGCGACGGCCCTGGTGGGCGGGGGTGCTTTGGGTGGTGGCGCTGTTGGCCATCGCAGTAGCGGTGCTGTGGTACATCCCCAGCGGTCAGGTGGCCATTAGCCCAGGCATTACCGGCAACCTCAAGCAAATGATTGAGGTCAAGGACGGGCACAAACCGGGGCCCGGCAAACTCTTGATGGTGGCGATCGATGTCGGCAGCGCCAACGAGCTGCAGTATTTGCTGGGCCGTTTGAATCCCACGATGGCGTTTCAGCCCCAGCAACTGGTGCTGGGTGGCCTCAGCATGAACCAATACGTGCAGTACAACAACAGCTTGATGCAACAGAGCCAGTGGTCGGCCGAAGTGGCGGGCGAACGCTTGGCGGGATTGCCGGCCAAGGTCATCACAGTCCCAGGCGCCTTGGTAGCGGGCGTGGCGAAGACCGGGGCTGCGGCCGGCAAGTTGAAGCCGGGTGATCTGATTACCCAGATTGGCCCCTATCCGGTGACCAACTATGCCGATGTGCGCCAAGTGATGAGCCACTTCAAGGTGGGTGAAATCGTGAACATCACGGTGAAGCGGAATGGCCAAGAAATGGTCATCCCGATTAAGACCACGCATATCCCAGGCGATCCGGATCCTGCCGTGGGGGTGTTGGTGGCCCCCTTGCAGCGTCCGATCATCCCCCGGCCGGTGGCGATTAAGGCCCAAGGCATCGGCGGACCCAGCGCCGGTATGATGTTTGCGCTCGAGATTTACGAGCAGGTCACGGGCAAAAATCTGGCGAAAGGGCATATCGTGGCGGGCACCGGGGAAATCACCCCCACGGGGCAGGTTCAAGTCATCGGGGGTGTCCAGCAGAAAGTCGTGACCGTCTACCGAGCCGGCGCCCGGCTGTTCTTGGTCCCCAAGGGCAACTATGCGGCCGCCGAAAGCATGGCCAAGAAGCTCGGCTACCACATGACCATTCTGCCGGTCAGCAATATCCATCAAGCCTTGAAAGATCTGGAGTCTCAAGGCTCATAAAGCGTTTTCGGGGCGGCCATACTATTGCCAAACGTCACCAACGGAAGAGGCGATATGATTGGCGGACCGAAAACACCGACGCGGGCGGCTGGCCCCCAAGAACCAATCCGGACACTCCGGAAACGGTAGCGAGGGCCAGTCGTCTCAGTCTGGACAAAATTCCGGAAGCGACCCGCAACTCCGGCAGCTGATCCAACAGCAAAACGCCCTGTTGCAGCAAGAGTCAGCTCTAGCCATGTCTCCCGAGTTGTCGCAGCAGACGGTGAGTCCGGAAGAGGTCGAGCGCATGATTCGCGAGGCGCTCAACCCGGGAACTCAAACCTCGCAGAGCCAAAACCCCGGTGGCTCGCAGGCACAGGGGGTTAGCGCACCGCAGGTGCAGCAAATGATCCAGCAAGCGATGCGGCAAAAAGGCGGGAACCCATCCGCACGGTCGAGTTCCGCACAGTCCACGAGGCGCGGTTCGGTGGTGTCGCAGGCGCCGTCGGGCGGGCAATCTTCCGGATCCCAGTCGAAGTCCGGGAGCCAGGTGTCGCTGCAAACCATTCAACAGATGATTCAGCAAGCCATGCGGCAGCAGAACAGCAATTCGGATTCCGGAGCCGCCAACGGCCAGCAGGCAACCGGATCGCCAGGAGGCTCCAACGCCGCTGGGACCGCGTCCAGCGAGCAGTCCCCCCAATCCCAGCAGGGTTCGTCCGGCGGCCAGGTGTCGCTGCAATCCATCCAGCAGATGATTCAGCAAGCCATGGGGCAACAGAACAGCAGTTCCGGCCAACAATCGTCGGGGTCGCAAAACGGCAACACAACCTCTGCGCCATCATCCGCCACCGAGCAGCAAAAAGCGGCCGGATCGAACATGACGACCATGGAGTCAATCCAGCAGATGATTCAACAGGCCCTGGGGCAGCAGCCGTCTTCCGGATCCCAGCAGAATACCAGCCAGAACCAGCAGCCAGGCGGGTCCGGCACCAACAACGCTTCCAACACCAAGGCCAATGGCTCGGACGGCTCGTCCCAAGCGTCATCGGGCTCGTCGAGCACGAGCAATGGGGGAAGCGCATCGTCGACGTCCAGCGGCAGCGGCGGGAAATCTCAGTCCATGGGACGCCTGAAGTCGCTGATGTCTAAGCAAAAGTCATCGTCTTCCGCCTCAGCGGTGGGTTCGGGTTCCTCCAGTCAACAGGGGTCGTCGAATCAACAGGGATCATCGAACCAACAGGGATCGTCCACCCCAAGCACGAATTCTTCCTCCCAGCAGACCGTCGCGCAGGTGCTGACGCAGGCTCAGTACCAGCTCAGCCAAGAGCTGGAGGCCAATCTCAACAAGTTGAAGAGTGTGATTCAGGAGAGCCAGGAGATCGCGAAGAAGATTGAGTTGGTCCTTGGCCATGGGGAGCAGGGCAGCAGCGGCAGCAGCAGTTAATCGTTGAAAGCCTAACGAGCGGTAACCGGGGCACCGAGGCGTTTCTGCGGAATCGACGAAGGGGAGGAAGCGGCCGGCGATCCCACCCGGGGAGCTCCGGCCGCGCAGCGAGACATGAAGGTTCGAGCAACGTTAGTGAAGGGCGCCCAGGTTTTTGCGCCGGAACCGTTGGGAATCCAGGATATCTTGATGGTGTCGGATCGTGTAGTGGAAATTGGGACAGGCCTAAGCGCTCCCGCCTGGGCGGACGTGCACGAGATTGATGCGCGGGGGCGTTTAGTCTTTCCAGGTTTGGTCGACCAGCACGTGCACATTGTGGGCGGCGGCGGTGAGGGGGGGCCCCAATTCCGCACGCCAGAATTGAATCTTACCGACCTGACCCGCTACGGGCTGACGACGGTGGTGGGCGTGTTGGGCACGGACGGCACGACCCGCTCGACTCAGGAGCTCTTGGCCAAGGCGCGGGCTTTAACGATTGAAGGGATTAACGCCTGGCTTTATACGGGTGCTTACCAAATGCCCACGCGAACGATTACGGGCGATCCACGAAATGACATTATGCTCATTGACCGCATCTTGGGGGTGGGGGAAATCGCCATTTCGGACCACCGTGGCAGCCATCCCAGCGACCGCGAGCTGGCGCACCTGGCGGGTGAGGCCAGAACGGGCGGCCTGCTGTCGGGCAAGGCGGGGGTGGTGCACCTGCACGTGGGCAGTGGAGCACGGCGCTTGGATCCCATCTATGAAGTGCTGGGCATGGCCGATGTTCCCATTGGTGTCATGGTGCCGACGCATTTGAACCGCACCCGGAACCTGTTGGAAGATGCGGTGCGCTTGGGACGTATGGGAGGGTTTTTGGACATTACCAGCAGCATCGCTCCCGACGAGCATGACCGAGCCCCCGTCGCACCGGCGGAGGCGGTGGACTACTTGCGGCAGCAAGGGGTACCGCTGGATCACATCTCCTTCAGCACCGATGCCGGGGGTTCGGCGCCGGTATTCAATACCGAGGGCCACTTGCTGTATATGGGGGTGGGCATGCCCGACAGCCTCTTTCAGCAGATCGTCCGGCTGCACGACGAGGCCGGATATGACTGGAGTGACGCCATCCTGCCCGGCACCCGCACGCCGGCCGTGATTCTGAAGATGGCGGACGCAGGCGTGGTGCAGGTGGGGGCCCGTGCAGACCTCATCGTCACCGACGGCCGCGAGATTCATACCGTTGTCGCCGGAGGGCGGGTCATGGTAGAGGACCAAAAGCCGCTGGTCTTCGGGACCTTTGAAAAGGCCGGGGACGGCAGCCGGTGAGGTGGGGAAGCCGCAAGTCGTGGGGGCGTTTGCGCCAAATCGCCGAGGTCATGGCACACCATGGACTGGTGATGGTCTCGGACAGCGTCGGCCTTTCGTCGTATCTGCCGTTGGGGAAACGCCTCTCCAGCGGCCGCCTGCCGGCGGTGGACGCCGACTGGCCGGAGCGGGTGCGATTGGTCTTGGCCGAATTGGGTCCGACTTACGTCAAATTGGGGCAGTTGGCGTCTATTCGGCCTGACATTCTACCCGACGTGCTGGTGCGATCCTTGGAGCGCCTGCAAGATGATGTGCCGCCCTTTGCTGAACACGAGGCCCGCGCCATCATTGAGCACGCCTGGGGCGGATCGATTGATCAGCGCGTGGCTTGGTTCGATCCCGAGCCCCTGGCAGCCGCATCGGTCGGCCAAGTACACCGGGCCCGGCTCTTTGACGGCCGCGAAGTGGTCATCAAGGTGCGGCGCCCAGGGATCCGGGAACAGGCGGAGGCGGATTTCCGTATTCTGACTGCGCTCGCGGCGAGTGCCGAAAGACGCAGCCAGTGGGCCCGCGACAACGGGGTATCGGACTTGGTGGACGAGATAATCTCCACCATGCGCGACGAGTTGGACTTCACGGTGGAGGCGCAAAATACGGACACGGCCCGGAAAAACATGGCCAACAACCCGTTTGTGCGGGTGCCCGAGGTGATCTGGCCCCTCACGCATCCTGAGGTGCTGGTGATGGAGTCCATTGGCGGTGTGAAGCTGAATGACCGGGAGGCCTTGGAAGAACTGGGGCTGGACGTGGCGCAGGTTGCCGAAGAGTTTGTGCATGCGCTCTACCAGCAGATTTTCTTGCAAGGCTTCTTTCACGCTGACCCGCACCCCGGCAACGTCCATGTGGATGATGCGGGACAGCTCATCTTTCTGGACTGGGGTCTGGTCGGGATGCTGTCGCCGGAGATGCGCAATAGGTCGGTGCAATTGGTGCTGGGACTTGTGCAGGGCCAGTCGGAGTCCGTGGCGGAGGCGCTCCTGACCATTGGTGTGGTGGGAGACCACGTGGACCGGCGGGTGCTGGTTCGGGACGTTGAGCGGCTGCGCCGCCGTTATTACGAGACCCATCTGAAAAATTTTCAGTTGGGGCAGGCCCTGGCGGATCTGTTTGCCGTGGCTCAGCGGCATCAGCTCCGAATCCCGCCCGAATATATGCTGCTGGCGAAAACAGCGGTCACCGCGGACGGCGTGGTGCGGGCGCTGAATCCCGAATTCTCTCTGTTGGCCATGGGCCGGCCTTTGGCGGGCGAACTCATTTGGAACCGGATTAATCCCGAAAATTGGCTCCCGGACGCTGCCAAAAGCGCATGGCAAGCTGGCCAGGCCCTGGCAGGGCTGCCGGCGGAAATCGAGAGGGCACTCAAAACGCTGTCGAAGGGCGAGATCCGCATCGTCCTCGAGCACAAGAACATCGACCGGATTCTGAGTCACTGGGAAGGCCTCGTGAACCGGCTGGCGTTTGCGCTGTTGTTGGCGGCGGTGGTGCTGGGATTGGCGATGGTTGTGCATCGCGACCACTTGGACCGCATTGCGGGATTACCGGTGGGGGAGTATGCCTTCATGCTCGCGATTGCCATGGCCATCTGGGCGGTCATTGGGGCCCTGCGCCGGGGCAAACTTTGAGAAATTGACAGCCGATCTGTCGTCCTTATATACTAGTAGGAGTGTCGCGAGGTGGATGTATGGAAGTACGCGTGTCGGATGTCAAGAAGTGGAGCGGCCGGGAAGAAGCGACAGACATTGTCGCCCCGTGGCCGGCTGAGGCGCAAAGCCGCGTCGATTTTCCGCTAATCGACCCGGCGCGGGTGAAGGTGTTGGTTCGCAACACCGGGGGCGGCACACTGGTTGTGGAATTGTCCGGGACGGTCGAGGCCGAAGCGGTATGCAGCCGGTGCGCAGAACCTTTCCGTATAGAACTGCCCTTCGAGGCGACAGAGGAATTCCGGGAAGAAACCGGGCCCAATGATGAAACGTTGGATTACTCGCGGTTTACCGGAGACAAGATTCAGCTGGACAATATGGTGGCGGATGCCGCTGGAGCCAGCTTTCCGATTGCTGTGCTGTGCCGGCCGGACTGTCAGGGGCTGTGCCCGGTATGCGGCACCAACTGGAACGAGTCGACGTGCGATTGCGCGCCGCCGTCCGATGATCGATGGGCTGAGCTGAAAAAGCTGATGAATCACGATCAAGATGAATTGGGGAGAGAGAATCATGGCCGTACCAAAGCGTAAATTGTCGCGTTCCCGTACGCGTCGGCGCCGTTCCCAGTGGAAGCTCAAGGCTCCGCAGTGGATCGAATGCCCGCGTTGCCACGGTGACCGGATGCCGCATCACGTGTGCCCGCACTGTGGTTTCTACGACGGACGCATTGTGGTCAATCACGATTAGTTCCGCAAATTCCATGGCGCTGCCATGGAATTTTTTTGCGCATATTTATGACTAAGTGATATTATCTAGTCTTATAGAGTCATTGTAAGAGAATGGATATGGGGGAAAGGAATGGCCAAGCTGGGGCGCGCGGAACGCCAGCGTCTCTTGCAGGAGCGGATTCGCGAAAATCCTTTGCAAACAGATGAAGAGTTAGCACATTATTTCGGGGTGAGCGTGCCCACAATCCGTCTGGACCGGTTCCACCTCGGAATTCCGGAACTGCGCTTGCGGTCGGAAGGTTTGGCGCGGCAGGCGGTGCGCGGTCTGCGCGCCATGGGCAGCCAAGAGATGGTCGGCGATCTCATCGATTTGGATCTGGGCCGCTCCGGCCGCTCGGTCATGGATACCACGTCGGCGATGGGGTTCGAGAGGACCGGTGTCCTCCGCGGCCACTATATTTTTGCTCAGGCCGATTCGCTGGCTTTGGCGGTGGTGGACGGCGATGTGGTCCTGACAGGACTGGTTAACGCGAAATATAAGCAGCCGGTGATGGCGGGCGAGCAAATCTGGGCCACCGCTGAGGTGCTGCGCCACCTGGGACCCCGATGGGTGGTGCTGGTGGTGAGTACGGTGCGGGATGTTCCGGTGTTTCGAGCCAAGTTTGTCGTGGTGGCCGTGGAACGGGAGAGAGGGGGTCCGGGTCAATGAGAATGGCAGTCGACGTAATGGGAGGAGACCTGGCCCCAGAGGCGGCCGTTCGCGGTGCTCGGCTCGCGGTCGAAGAACGCCCCGATATGCATGTGCTCTTAGTCGGCGACCGTGCGGCCTTGAGTCCGGACGTGGAGCGTTTGGCAACGCATCCGCAGCTGGAGTGGGTGCAGGCCGACGAAACCATTGATACGGCGGAGTCGCCCGTGCAGGCCGTACGCCAAAAAGAGGAGTCTTCGCTGGTCAAGACGATTCGGCTGGTTCGCTCGAACAAGGCCGATGCGGCCATCTCGGCGGGCAACACGGGCGCCTTGATGGCTGCGGGACTCTTTGTGCTGGGGCGGCTCCGAGGGATTGAGCGGCCGGCCCTCACCGCCATTCTGCCCAGCTTTCACGGGTGGGGGGTGTTGGTTCTGGATGTCGGCGCCAATCTAGATCCGCGGCCTTCGCAACTCTATCAATACGGGGTCATGGGTGCGGTCTATTGCCGGGAAGTGTATGGCATCGAAAATCCCCGCGTCGCCCTCCTTAATGTGGGGGTAGAGCCCGAGAAGGGGCCGCCGGTGATACGGGAAGCCCATCAGTTGCTGGCCTCGGATCCGCAGCTCGCTTTTGTGGGCAATTTGGAGCCCCGGGAATTGCTGCAGGGCCACGCGGATGTGGTGGTGACAGATGGATTTTCGGGTAACGTGGCGCTTAAGGCCATCGAGGGCACCGCGCGCGACATCTTTCGCGAGGTGCGGGGCGCCCTCTTGGGTAACTGGCGCCGCAAGATCGGCGCCCTCTTGGTCAAGGACGGTTTTCAAGCTCTAAGAACCCGTTGGGACTATCAGGAGCAGGGCGGCGCACCGCTTTTGGGACTCAATCAAATTGTCTATAAGTGCCATGGGTCCAGTGATGAGCGAGCCTTTTACCGCACGCTGCTGCGGGGGGATGACTATTGCCGGCACGAATCCCAAGAGCGGATTCGCGAACGCATCAAGGAAGGAGCCGAAGGACGATGACCCGAGCGGTAATGGTGGGACTGGGAACCTACGTCCCGGAGCGCGTTTTGTCGAACCACGATCTCGAACGCATGATGGATACCAACGATGAGTGGATTGTGTCGCGGACAGGCATTCGCGAGCGCCGTTTGGCGCGGGACGACGAGGCGACTTCGGACATGGCGTTTATGGCGTCCGAGCGGGCGCTTAAGGATGCGGGGGTAGCGGCGGAAGAGATTGACTTCATTTATGTCGCCACCAATACGCCCGACACAGTCTTCCCTTCGACGGCCGCCCGTCTGCAGGCCCGCCTATCGGATTCGCCCATCCCGGGCGTGGATGTTCAGGCTGGCTGCACCGGATGGATTTATGCCATTGGGATGGCTTCCGCGATGATTCAAGCGGGCTTGTACCGGCGGGTTTTGGTGGTTGCGTCAGACAAGCTGTCCAGTATTACCGACTACGAGGATCGGTCGACGGCCGTGCTGTTTGGAGACGGGGCCGGCGCCGTGGTGCTGGAAGCCCGCCCGGATACGGAAGAATACGGAGTGTTGGCCACGTATCTTAATGCGGACGGACGCGGTGCCGAACTGTTGGCGCTGCCAGCCGGCGGGTCGCGCTGGCCGGCATCCAAGGACACCGTGGACAGCCGGCTGCACTTCTTGAAGATGAGCGGCAATGATGTGTTTCGGTTCGCGGTCAAGGCGATGCCGGACGCGGTCGAGCAGGGTCTGGCGCGGGCCGGTTTGCGCGTCTCGGACATGGATCTTTTGGTGCCGCATCAGGCGAACCAGCGCATCATCGACGCGGCCATGCGGCAGTTCGGCTTGGATGAGACTAAAGTGGTCAAAAACATCGAGCGCTACGGCAACACCTCCGTGGCGTCCATCCCCCTGGCGTTGGACGAAGTGCGGGCGGAAGGCCGTTTGCAGGACGGGCAGGTTGTGGTGATGGCCGCCTTTGGCGCTGGTCTGACCTGGGGCTCCACCGTGGTCCGCTGGGGGCGCGGCGTATGACCATTCGGATCGTCACCGACTCCACTGCCGATCTCGACGCGGCGTTCCTGAGCGCCCATGCGGTGACGATGGTGCCTCTGACGGTCGAGTGGGAAGGTGAGACCTATCAGGATCGCGTTGATCTCGACCCGGTCGAGTTTCTGCAGCGCCTGCCGTCTATGCGGGAGGTGCCGCACACGGCGGCACCGTCTCCCGGCGCTTTCCGCGCCGCCTATGACGAGTGTTTGGCGTCCGGAGCCGACGGTGTGCTGTCCATCCACTTGGCGGGAGGACTGTCCGCCACTGTCCGCTCTGCGGAGGCGGCAGCACGGCTTGTGGACGGGCCTGTCCATGTCGTGGACGCCGGCTCGGCAAGTCTCGGAATCGGCCTCTTGGTATGGTGGGCCGCCCTCCGCGCCCGGCAGGGGCTGTCGCTGGAGGCCCTGGCGCACGAGGTCGAACAATTGAAAACCCGCCTCTTTGTTCTGACTGCGCCGGTTACGCTGGAGTACCTCGCCCGTGGAGGGCGCATCGGCCAGGCGGCGCGGCTGGTCGGCACTATTCTCGACATGAAGCCCATTCTCTTGCTGGAGAAGGGATCCGTGCGGCCCGAGCGCAAGGTGCGGGGCGAGCGACAAATCGTGCCGGCACTCCTTTCTTCATTAAAAGAGCGTGTGCCGGAAGGGACCCCTATGCTGGCCGCTTTAGGCCACTCGGGGGACCCGGGCCAGCATGAGGCGCTCGTCCAGGAGGTGCGTCAGCGATGGCAGGTGCTGGGGTGGCTGGATGGCGTGATTGGGCCCGTCATTTCCTCGCATGCGGGACCCGGCGCCTACGGGCTGATCGCCCTGCCGCTGACCGCGGACGAAGCGCAACGATGGAAGGAGGGGTTGTCATGAATCACTGGGCCGTGATGTTCCCCGGCCAGGGTTCGCAGTCGGTAGGTATGGGCAAAAAGCTCTATGATCACTACCCTGTCTCGCGGTTGGTGTTCGAGGAGGCCGACGACGCACTCGGCTACGCGTTGAGCCAACTAATCTTTGAAGGGCCGGCGGAGCAGTTGGAAGACACCGAGGTTCAGCAGCCCGCCATCTTGGTGGTGAGTGTGGCGGCTTGGCGGGCCTTGAAGCACGAACGGCCGGATTTCCATCCCCAGGTGGGGATGGGATTGTCCCTGGGGGAATACTCGGCGTATGTGGCCGCTGGGGCGCTGCCATTCTTTGACGCGGTGCGTCTGACCCGCATCCGCGGCCGTGCCATGCAGAACGCGGTGCCGAAGGGTGTGGGTGGCATGGTGGCGGTGCTGGGGTTGTCCCAGGACGCGGTCGAACGCATCTGCCAGGAAGCCAGTGCCCAAGGGGTGGTGGACCCGGCCAACTTTAACGCTCCCGGTCAAATCGTCATTTCGGGCCAAGTGGGCGGTTTGGACGTGGCCGAGCAGCTCATCCGCGAGGCTGGCGGCCGGCCTGTGCGGCTTCCGGTGAGTGCCCCGTTCCACTCGCGGCTCCTGGAACCCGCCGGAGCGGCGGTAGGCGAGGCGCTGCGGGAGATTAAGCTGGCCCGGGCGGCCTTCCCGGTCATCGCCAATGTGGATGCTGAAGGCTGCCAGGAGCCGGACGAGATTATCCCCCGCCTGGTCGCACAGGTGTCACGGCCGGTCCGGTTTGAGGCGGGTGTCCGGCGCGCCTTGGCTGATGGTGTGACCCACTTCCTGGAGTTGGGACCGGGACGCAGCCTCTCCAGCTTGGTCAAAAAGATTGATCGGCAGGCGAAAGTCGCGGCTGTCGAGGACCCGGAGGGGCTCCACAAGGCACTTGAACTGGTCTAGGTCGGAGGCTATAATAGCAACGAATTGCGGTTGGAGAGCCTCAGCCAAACCTGTCAATCCAAGGAAAGTAGGATGATGATGACGATGTCATGGCGTGATAGGGTGGCGTTGGTCACCGGGGGCTCCCGTGGTATTGGTCGCCAGATTGCGTTGAAACTGGCGGAGTCCGGCATGAAAGTGGCCGTGAACTACCGCGGCAACCAAGAGGCGGCCCAGGAAACGGATGAGCTGATCCGCCAAGCCGGCGGCGACAGCTTCATCATCCCTTCGGATGTTTCCGATATCACTCAAGCCCAATCTCTCATCGATACCGTTCTCGGGCATTGGGGGCGTCTTGACGTGTTAGTCAACAACGCCGGCATTGCTCGGGATACGCTCCTGTTGCGCATGAAGGATGACGACTGGAGCGACGTCATTCAAACCGACTTGACCAGTGTATTTGCTTGTACGCGGGCAGCCATCAAGCCGATGATGAAGCAACGCTTTGGCCGCATTGTCAGTATCTCGTCCATTGCGGGGATACTGGGAAACGCAGGACAAGCCAACTATGCAGCGGCCAAGGCCGGTGTGATTGGGTTTACGCGATCGGTAGCGCGGGAAATGGCTTCGCGCAACATCACAGCCAACGTGGTAGCGCCCGGGTTGGTTGAGACCGATCTCACCCAACATATGTCCCCAGACGCTTTTCAGGCCCTTGTCAAGCAGGTGCCGTTGGGGCGTGCCGGTCGGCCGGAAGAGGTGGCCGATGCGGTCTGGTACCTGATTGGAGCTGAGTATGTGACTGGCCAAACGCTGGTTGTTGACGGCGGATTGGTCATGGACTAGAGGACTTGCTCTCCGGCTTCGGCCGCAGGGTTCGCACCGGCAGGGTTGAAACTACTTTAAGGGAGTGGGATTTGTGGCGACTAAGGAACAGATTTTTGACAAGGTGAAAGAAATTATCGTCGATCAGTTGGGTGTGGAGGAAGAAGAGGTCACTCTCGAATCGTCCTTTATTGAAGATCTGGGAGCGGACAGCCTGGACATCGTCGAACTGATTATGGCTCTCGAAGAAGAGTTCGGTTTGGAGATTCCGGATGACGAGGCGGAGAAAATTTCCAACGTGAACGACGCCGTCGAGTACATTCGCGAAAATTCGTAAGGGGGCGGAAGGTCCCCTTGGGGACTTTTTGCCCGATGGAGAGGAGATCGACAGATTTCCATGGAGCGCGTTGTTGTCACTGGAATGGGTGTTGTCAGCCCCGTAGGGATCGGGCTGGAAGCCTTTTGGGAGGGAATTACCAAAGGCGAGAGTGCAGTCGGTCCTGTACAGAAGTATGACCTAAGCGACTATCCGACGCGCATTGCCGCAGAAGTTCGTAACTTTGACGCACAACAGTACCTCGACCGCAAAGAGTCCCGGCACATGGACCGGTTTGTTCAGTTTGCCGTGGCGGCCGCGGAGGAGGCTTGGCAGGACGCCGGGATTGGTGACCAGGTTGACCCAGACCGCGCCGGCGTTGTGGTGGGCAATGGCATTGGCGGCATGCAGACGTTAACAGAACAGCACCAGGTCTTGTTGGAGCGCGGGCCCTCCCGTGTTAACCCGTTCTTTATTCCTAAGATGATAGGCAATATTGCCGGGGGGCAGCTGGCAATTCGGCTCAATCTGCGCGGACCCAACGAGACCGTGGTAACGGCCTGTGCGTCATCCGGCAATGCTATCGGTTCAGGCCTGCGCGCCATTCAGCACGGCGAAGCGGATGTCATGTTGGTCGGGGGAACGGAAGCCGCGTTAATCCCCTTGGCCTTTGCTGGTTTCTGCTCGATGAAGGCGATGTCGACTCGCAACGATGACCCCCAGCATGCCAGCCGGCCGTTTGACCGCGACCGGGATGGCTTTGTGATGGGTGAAGGGGCGGGCTTTCTTGTGCTGGAAAGTCTCAGTCATGCGGAAGCGCGCGGCGCCGCCCACATTTATGCGGAGATGGCCGGTTATGGCCGATCCTCCGATGCGTATCACGTCGTAGAACCGCACCCCGAGGGCGAGGGAGCGTCCCATGCCATGGTCCGGGCCCTGAAGGATGCCAACATGCGGCCCGAGGATATCGGATACATTAATGCCCATGGCACCTCGACTCCTAAGGGAGATGTGGCCGAGACGCTGGCGATTAAGCGGGTCTTTGGGGACTACGCCAGTCGGTTGGCGGTATCGTCGACCAAATCCTCGACGGGGCATTTGCTGGGGGCTGCGGGCGCGGTGGAGATGATCGCTTCCATCTTAGCCTTGAAGTATCAGATCCTGCCGCCCACCATCAACTTGGAAAACCCGGATCCGGATTGCGACCTGTACTATGTGCCGAATAAGCCGGAGGAACGCCGCCTGCATGCGGTGATGTCCAACGCCTTCGGTTTTGGCGGACAAAATGCCAGCCTGATTGCGCGGGAGTTCTAGCTCATGGCAGAATCGAGCCTCTCGTCGCGGATTCACGATGGCGCCTTGTTGCGTCAGGCCCTGACCCATTCCTCGTATGCCAATGAAGGATATCGGAAGGAAATCCACAACGAGCGGTTGGAGTTTCTCGGTGACGCGGTGTTGCAACTAGTCGTCACGGAATGGCTTTTTGCCAAGAATCCCGGGTGGACGGAAGGCCAATTAAGCCAGGCCCGCGCCGCCATCGTCTGCGAGGCCACCTTGGCTGAAGCGGCAGAGAGTCTTCGTGTCGGGCCCCAGTTGAGGCTGGGCCGGGGCGAGGAGCGCAGCGGGGGCCGCAAGAAGCCCTCGCTATTGGCCGATGCCATGGAAGCCATCATTGGCGCGTGTTACCTCAGCGAAGGGTTTGAGGCGTCCAAGGCGTTTGTTCTGGAAACGTTGGCCTTCGCGCTCAACACCGTCGAGGGCCGGGAGGCGGGCCGGGACCACAAGACCGCTTTGAACGATTGGCTCAGACGGCGGGGCAAAGAGGCCAGCTATCAGGTGGTGGGCTCGTATGGACCAGACCACGCCAAAACCTTTGAGGTCGAGGTGCTGGTAAGCGGTGAGCCCCAAGGCCGGGCGATTGGCCGGAGCAAGAAGGAAGCCGAGCAGCAGGCGGCGCGGCAACTGCTGAAGGAATTGGCTGCTGCGGCGTCCACGGAAGTGCCCGGGGCCCTGCATCCGGAGGCGTAAAGCAGGACAGTCTGGTGCCGAGGGCGCCGAGACCCGGATGATTCCCGGGTCCGGCGCCCTTCCTCGTGGGATTCGAACCCTGATCTCCCAGCGTCTGGTATATAATGGGGGCAATTCGCCTGCCCTTAGGGCGGTCGGGTTGCCATTGTTCGTAAGGGAGGGGTTTCATGACTAAGCGTTTCCATCAGGCGGGGCGGCACCCGTCGGACGAAGTCCGCATCAATCCGCTCTTTGCAAGGCACGGCGAAGCATCTGTGCCGCGCTATCGTCTGCCGGACGAGGGGCTGTTGCCCGAGACGGCCTATCAGATCGTGCACGATGAAATTGCCTTGGATGGCAATGCACGGCTCAATTTGGCCACCTTCGTCACCACCTGGATGGAGCCGGAGGCTGCTCGGCTCTATGTCGAGACGGCGGACAAGAACATGATTGATAAGGATGAGTATCCTCAAACCGCGGCCATTGAAGATCGCTGCATCCGTATGCTGGCGGACCTCTGGCACGCCCCCGATCCGCATCAGGCGGTCGGCGTTTCCACCACCGGTTCATCCGAGGCTTGCATGCTCGGAGGACTTGCGTTCAAGCGTCGATGGCAAAATCAGAGACGCCAGCAAGGGAAGTCCATCGAGCATCCCAACATCGTCTTCAGTTCTGCGGTGCAGGTGGTATGGGAGAAGTTCGCCCGCTATTTCGAGGTGGAGCCGCGTTATGTGGACGTCACACCGGAAAGACCTCATCTGACCCCGGAGGGCGTGCTGGAGGCCGTAGACGAGAACACCATCGCGGTGGTGCCTGTTCTGGGAGTGACCTATACCGGCATCTACGAACCGGTCCGCGACATTTGCCTCGCCTTGGACCAGTACCAACGGGATACCGGCATCGACATTCCCGTCCATGTGGATGCCGCGTCCGGCGGCTTCGTGGCGCCCTTCCTACAGCCGGATTTGGCCTGGGACTTCCGCTTGCCGCGGGTTCAATCCATTAATACGTCGGGACATAAGTACGGACTCGTCTATCCCGGCTTAGGCTGGGCCATCTGGCGGGATCGCTCGGCCCTTCCCGAAGACTTGGTTTTTGAAGTGTCGTACCTAGGCGGCAGCATGCCGACCTTTGGCCTGAACTTCTCCCGGCCCGGTGCCCAGGTGCTCATGCAGTACTACAACTTCCTGCGTCTGGGCCGGGAAGGCTATTACCAGGTGCAAAAGGCTTCCCAAGAGGTGGCGCGTCATCTGGCCGGCGAGATTGCCGGCATGGCTCCTTTCGAGCTCATCAGCGACGGATCGGACATTCCCGTCTTCGCGTGGAAAAAGCGAGAGGACACCGGCTGGACGCTCCACGACTTGTCCCATTTGATGCGGGAGCGCGGTTGGCAGGTTCCTGCCTATCCCTTGCCATCTGCCATGGAGGATGTGACTATCATGCGGGTGGTGGTCCGGAACAGTTTTTCCATGGACCTGGCGCATCTCTTTCTCGAGGACTTGAAGCGCGCTGTTGATCAGCTGGAGCGCGCCGACCAACCTTTGCCGGCGCACATCACGGAGAAGCGTCCGTTCCACCATTAAGCGCCGGATTGCACGTGAGAAGTCCCGGGCCGTGGCAAAACGGGCCCGGGACTTCTGTGTTGGGGAATCCGGGGGTCTGAGAGCGCGCCGTTAGGGTGCGCGTGCGGTGAGTGGAGACAAGGGCGACTGACGGAGAGCTGGCGGGCGGGCATGGGTTGAGACTCGCACGGGAGTGATTCGGGGCACGAGTGCATCTCAAAGCATGGCATGGGCGCGGCGCATCGACAGCGCACACTTGCGTGTTCAACCCTCGGGCGACGCCGCGGGTCTCGGGGCGTTGGCATCTGGGATGGGACGCACGGTGAAGAGGGGGATGAATATCTGCGCCAAGGGACCGATCGCGAGGGCATAGAGCAGTGTACCCCAGCCCAAATTTCCTCCCAGTCTCCAGCCTATGAGCAATACGGTCACTTCAATGGAGGTGCGGACCAGCCGAATAGACGGTCCGCGGGCGGCCAGCCCCACCATGAGGCCGTCTCTCGGCCCGGGACCGAGGCCGGCTCCAATGTATAAGCCCGTGGCCACGCCGTTGAGCCCAACGCCCCCGAAGAGTGCGATGAGCCGTGCCGGGAGCGTCGTCGGAGGCGTCACGTGGGCGAGCACGAGATCCATCACGGTTCCGATAACGAGCACGTTCAAGACGGTGCCGAGACCGGGCCGCTGCCTCAAAGGGATCCACAGGAACAGGACGCCAATTCCAATGAGAACCGCCCATGTCCCAATAGGGATTCCGGTGTGGCGAGCCAGGCCTTGTTGGAACACATCCCAGGGATCGATACCCAGCCGCGCCATCACCAGCAGCGATAGGCTCACACCATAGAGCAGAAGGCCGATCAAGAGCCGCATCAGCCGGTGCCCGATGCGATCGCGGGACGTGGGCGGGACCAGTATCTGAACGATTGATGCCAAGAGCCGAGCCATATGAAGCCTCCTCAACCTGCCGCCCGCCCGGGGCCTGAATCCGGACTGGATGCTATTATAGAGGGATTGGCACCCAAAGCACCAGCATTTTTATGCCCTGTGAGCGGTTCCCCGAGGCACAAAGGACGGAGTGGCGCGATTGAGATGCGTCGCCGCGTGCAGGGGGGCGATCCTTGAACGCCTCAGACTACGTTGGGCATCTCCGGGGAGCATTGTGTGTGTTTGTCCCGCTTGGCGGATCAGGACGTCGGGCGTGATGGACACCTTCGCTGCGGCGCAGCCGGTGACGAGTCAAGTGCGATCGCGGACCTCGTATTCTTGGTCTTAGCCAGCGCTCTTTCCGGGAGCTTTCTCCGTCGCGAAGGGTTTCGTTTGGCCCTTCGTGCGTCGGGCGCAAAAACAAAAATGACCCTGGGGGTCGTCCTGTCCTGCTGGTGGGATCTAGAAATTATGCCTGGTCTCGCCACGCTTCCATATTCTGAGTCTAAAACAAGAAAAAACATAAGTCTACCCTTGGGGCTCAAAATTCCGTATGCTGACCAAACCCGGCCGGGAAATTCGTATGAGAAAGGAATCGGGATGATTCCGTCACGCTTGAAAACGGGAGCACTGAGTGATGCCCCTTTTCGCTGGTTTTATCTGGCCCGCACCATTTCTTTGTTCGGGAGCGGGATGACACCGGTCGCGCTGGCCTTTGCGGTCCTTCAGGCGCCCCAAGGCCAACATCTGTTGGGGCTCGTCCTGGGCGCGGAGTTGCTGCCGAATGTCGTCATGGTTCTCGTGGGCGGAAGCATGGCCGACCGGTATCGGCGCGACCGCCTCATTCAACTGGCGAGTCTCGGGTCGGGTGTGACGCAGGCGGCTATTGCCGCCGTGGTATTGACGGGCAGGAGCCCGTACTGGATTTTGCCGTTGGCCGTAGTCAACGGGGTGGTCGGGGCTTTTACCGCCCCGGCCATACGCGGCATCGTGCCCGAAGTGGTGGGAAAGGGTGACATCCGGGAAGCCAATGCCCTCCTAAATACGTCGCGGAGCGTCGCCAAGGTGGTGGGGCCGGCTGCGGCGGGCATTCTCGTGGCCAGCGTGGGGGGCGGATGGGGCATTGCGGTCGATGCCCTGAGCTTCTTCGGGTCGGCTCTGTGCATGGCCCGTGTGCGCATTCCGTCTCACCCGGCCGGTCCGGCTGGATCAGTGCTCCGTCAGATGCAGGAGGGGTGGGCGTATTTTCGGCGGCGGCGCTGGATTTGGTCGGTTACAGGGGCCTGGACTCTCATGAACTTCCTGCAAATGGGAGCCTGGCGCGTGTTGGGCCCGATCCTGGCAGCGCGTTCATTTGGAGCGGCCGGATGGGGCTTGGCCCTCAGTTTTCAGGCCGTCGGCCTTTTGCTCGCCAGTTTGGCCATGCTGCGGCTGACGTTGACCCGGCCGCTCCTGTACGGGATGGCGGCAGCCGCTTTGCTGGGGATTCCGATGGTGGTGCTGGGACAAGGTTTGCCGCTTCCGTATCTCATGGCCGCAACAGTTGTCGCCGGTATTGGATCGACCATCGCGAGCATCTGCTGGGATACGGCGCTCCAGCAAGGAGTCCCCAAATCCAAATTGTCCCGGGTGATGGCCTTCGACGATTTTGGTTCGTACGCGGCCATTCCACTCGGCGTCATCTTGGCCGTGCCAGCGGCTAATCATCTAGGGCTGCATGCCGTGGAAACGGGTGCCGGTTTGATCTTTATCGCGGTGGCGCTGCTGCCGCTGTCTCTCCGGCTGGTACGCCGGATGACAGCCGCCGACATTGAGGCCATGGGACTCGAGGGGGAGGCGGCCGTCCCGGAGACGGATTAAAGGGGCGCGAGAAGGTGTTCTCCCCATGGACAGGTCAAAGGCCGGCGGCTTTCGCACACCGGCCCTTGGCCATATCGGCCTTACGTTATTGCGATGCGTTGCCGCCGGGATTGGGCTGGTTCCCTCCTGGCGAGTTGGACGGCGGGGGCTGGTCTCCCGGAGAACTCGGGCTTTGACCCGGCGGACCCGAGTTGCTGGGGCTGCTCGGACTCCCCCCCGGCGACGAGTTCGACGGACTCGATGAACTCGATGAACTCGATGAGCTGGTGGGGCTGCTCTGGACCGACGGCGTGCAGCTCTTGGTGGGCGGCCAGTAAATGGAGTCATAGGGAGTTGGCTGGCCCTGGCCCCGATGCCAGCTGCTTTCCGGTACGAGGAAGGTCGCGCTGACCGCCGGGCCGCATCCCGGCGCCCACAGCACTTTGGGGTTCCGCGCCAATACCTTCAGCCGCACCCAGCTCGTGTCCAGGGTGGTGGGTTGCGTGCCTTGAATGTACCAGATGTTGTTGGCAATATCGGCGGCCGGCGTATTTGGTCCAGCCAACTTGCCCGAAGTAATGGAGATGTGGTTGACCTGCACGACCCCGCTGGGCGGATTAAAGTTCTCCACGGGAATGTTTTCCGCCTGGTTGACCTGCTCCATAATTTGCTGCCAGATAGGTCCCGCGGCCGTCGCGCCATAGGCAGGACCGTTGGGCGTATTGGGCTGGGGGGCGACATCGTTGTATTGATTGCCCTCCCACACGCCCACCACCATTTGCGGCTCGTAGCCAATGAACCACGCGTCGGTTTGGCCGTTGTTGGTGCCGGTCTTGCCCGCCGCTGGCCGCCCGATTCCCAACTGGTCGCCGGTGGAATAGGCGCCGGGGCCGATGCCGGGCAGCATGGTGGGATGCAACACGCGCATCATCATCTGATCCATGATGAAGGCTACCTGCGGACTGAAAATACGGATGCCCTGCGGTTGCTGTTGATAGACCACCGATCCGTTGGCGTCCACAACTTTGGTAACCCACATCGGCTTCATCCGCACCCCGTTGTTGGCAAAGGACGCATAGGCCTGGGTCATTTCATAGGGGTTGACCCCGCCCTTCTTGAAGCCTCCGATGGCCAGTTCCAGGTAGTTGGCATCGACAGCGGGCAAATTCAAACCGAATTTCTGGTCGGCAAACTGCAGGCCCTGTTGCGGGCCCACTTGCTGCAGCAGGTGCACGGACGCGTCGTTGTCGGAAATGGCCAGCGCATCCCGCAGGGTGATGTAGCCACGGTAGATGTGGTCATCGTTGCTGGGCCACCATTGGCCGTTCACCTTCAGGGTGGGGACGTCCTGGATGACCGACATCTGCGTGTCGCCCTGCATAATGGCCTCGGTGTATTCCATCAGCGGTTTGATGGATGAGCCACTCGAACGGGACGCCGTCAGGGCCAAGTCATTAAGTTTGGCCCCCTGATAGGTGCGCTGTCCGATGACCGCCCATATCGCTCCGTTGCGCGGGTCTTCCACCACCGTAGCGGCTTGATAGGCGAGGCTTGAGCCGAAGTTGTAGCTCATCCATTTGTCCACGGCCTGCTGGGCGATGTTGTAGACTTTGGGATCGAGTTCTGTGTGGATTTTGAGACCGCCGTTGTAAATTTCCGTCTGCGTGAAACCCTTCTTCTCCAGCAACGAAATCACGTGCTGGATGTACCACGGATACGGGTAAGGGCTGGAGACATTCGATGGGTTGACCTGTTGCGGCTTGAGGTGCAATGGCGCCTTGTAATAGGTTTGCACTTGGGACGGCTTGATGTACCCATACTTGGCCATGGCCTGCAGGACTTCCAGTTGGCGCGCCTTGGCCGCCGACAGGTTGGTTAAGGGATCGTAGGCGGAGGGGGCCTGAGGCAAGCCAGCCAGCATGGCCGCCTGCGGGATGGTCAACTGACTGGGCTTTTCATCGAAGTAGGCTTTTGAAGCCGTTTCGATGCCGTAGGCGCCGTCCCCTAGGTACACTTCATTTAAGTACATATCCAAAATTTGCTGTTTCGAATACGTGCGAGCCAGTTCCAACCCCAACACAATCTCCTGGATCTTGTAGGTTATGGTGCGGTTGTCGTGCAGGTACAGCATTTTGCCCAACTGTTCGCTAATGGTTGACGCGCCTTGCACAGCGCCGTGATGCACAATGTCGGCTATGGCTGCGCGGGCGATGGACCGAATGTCAAAGCCGTCGTTCTGCCAAAAGCCATGATCTTCGATGGCGACCAGCGCGTCCACCACATGGGGTGAAATTTGGTTGTAGGGGACATCCACCCGGTTGGTGGAGAGGTGCAGGGTGGCCACGGGATTACCAAAACGGTCATAAACCACGGAGTCTTGTCCGGCGGTGCTCAGACTGACGAGGTTGCCGACAGCCGGCAAATTGTGCATGGCTCGCAGCGTCTCAAAGGTCCCACCCGCCAAAACCAGCACCACAACGGCGCCGGCCGCCACGCCGATCAGGCGCCCCCAGCGTACGCGGCGGCGTTTGCCCTGATTGGACTTTTCGGCCGCAACCGGCGCCGCCCTCTTGCCGGATTTGGCTTGGGGCAAAGCTGCGCTTTTCGGCATTTTTTTGCCGCAATGGCGGCAAAACACGGAACCCGCGACGTTCTCTTGACCGCAACGTGGGCACTGCAAGCTAATCCCTCATCTCCTGTTCAGAAACCTCGTCCGACGTCTCGAATGGTTCGGCATCGGCTGGCTCGGGCGCCTTGAATGCGGCCACGACCAGCAAAAGGGCAAAGATTAGCCAAATCATCGCGGGCGCGGTATGGCCCGCGAGTCCGACAATAAAGCCCACCACTCCGAACAACAGGCCGACGGACCACAAAAGGCGGCCCAAACTGAGGTTTTGCCAGACATGGTTCCATTGGACCGGGTGGTCGTCCGGGAGGTCTTGGTCCAGATCCTCGATCGCGGCCTCATCCGACTCAGGCGGTAAAACCTCTTTGTCGGCGGTGCGGCGGCGGCTCAGGCGGCTTAGCAACGGAGTCGCCTCCTCAGCCACCGGTGCTTCCGGGACCGTCTCTTCGACCACAAGGCGCGACGGAGCACCAATTTCCAGAAGGTTTTTTCCGCAGTTCGGACAGAATACGCTGTCGACGGGTATGTTCTCGCCACAGTTGCGACAAAACATCTCTATCTCTCCTCGACGAAAAAATTATCCTCCTAGAACATTCGAAACGCAGTCAGCCGTTTGCGCAAACAAATAGTAAGGCGAAATCTGACATTAATTGCGGTAATTGTAGCACAAACCTTTAGGTCACGGATTGTTGGTATCTGGTGCGGCTTTCAGTATTTGGCTTATGTGGCCGCGCCTCAATAATGACGGATTAATTGAAGGATTTGATACAGAGGTTGGGAACGGGTATCCCGTTCCAGCGTGAGGGGATGGATGATGACCATGTTGCCGGCGTGCACGGACATGGTGCGGAGTTCGACCCCATCGGCCGTGCGGACCACCAGCCAGGGGCTCTTGACGTTTGGGTCGACTTTGGTCAGAACCAGCAAGTCTTGCGGCAGGATAGAGATGAGCGGCGGGCCCGAGTACCGCCAGATAAGCTCGGCCGGTGCTCCGCTGGGCACGGCCATGGTATCCCCTTGAAACACCGGCTGCCCTTCGGGCGTCCACTCGTCGGTGATGGGGAGGCGGCCGTACAACTGGCCCGCCTCGGATGCTTCCGTAGATTGAGGCAGGAACTGCCCGTGGAGGACGGCCTTTTTAAACGATTTAAGCCCCGTGTAATGGGATTTGTGGAGCCAGTAGTAGACCGTCTTCTCCTCGGCATACCCCAACTGACGGGCAATCCGGTTAGCGGTGATCAGGGGATCTTCCAAGATGAGATTGGCAATCCGATCGATGACGCGCATTGGAACCCCCTTTTCCCATCATTTCGCTCAAAAAGGGCCGGGCCCTTTACATAAAACCAGTACAAATGACCAGCGCCTGTACACGAATCCTGTATAGTGATCGGCCGATCGAGCGGGCTTGACTGGCTGGGTGTCGAATGGCAGGAGATCATGCGGGCGGGGGCGAATACTCCCTGATATAGGTGGGATGACTATGCAGTCCTTGCGCGTGTCGGCATCCTCTCGGCCGAAAGCTGTCGCAGGTGCCATTGCCGCAGTCATAAAGGAATCGGGCCCTCTGGAGATTCAGGCTGTCGGAGCTGCCGCCGTAAACCAGGCGATTAAAGCGGTGGCCATTGCTCGAGGGTATTTGGCGCCCGATGGCTACGATGTGGTGCTGCGTCCCGAGTTTATGGAATTGGCGATCGACGGAGAGTCCCGCACCGGAGTCCGGATGGTCGTGGAACCTCGCTGAAGGCGGGAAATTGAAGCCCAGGATTTTTCCTGGGCTTAAAGGAGTTTGCCATGCATCTTAGGCGTATACGCATCTATGGGTTTAAGTCATTCGGGCAAGACGTCACCATCGACCTGACTCCGGGCATTACCGCCTTGGTGGGCCCTAATGGGGGCGGCAAAAGCAATGTGGTGGATGCCGTCCGCTGGGCGCTGGGTGAGCAGCGCCTGCGAGATTTGCGCGCCGAGCGATGGGAAGACTTGCTGTACCAGGGCGGGCCAACCCGCGCCGCCGCGCGCTTGGCCGAGGTGACGCTGGAGTTCGACAACCAGGACGGGGAAATGGCGCAATGGCCGGAAGCGTTGACGGTGGCGCGCCGGTACTACCGCAGCGGGGACTCGGAATATCTTATCAATGGACAAACGGTACGCCTGAAGGATGTCACCGACTTGTTCCTCGACAGCGGGCTGGGCCGGTTCTCCTATGCCATCATCAGCCAGGGCCGGGTGGAGGGAGCCTTGCTGCAAAAGCCGCTGGAACGGCTCGAGCAGTTGGAGGAAGCCGCCGGGGTATCCCGGTACAAAGTACGGAAGAAAGAGACCTTGACGCATCTGGCTGAAACCGAGGCCAAGCTGACCCGGCTTCAGGATTTGATGGACGAAGTGGAGCGGCAGATGAACGAGGTGCGCGAGCGGGCCGAGACGGAGTCGCGCTATCGCACCTGGGAACTTTTGCGGCGGGATTGGCAGAGCCGGCTGGACTTCACGGAATATCAGCGCGCTGTACAAAAGCGGCAGCGGCTTGAAGAGCAATTGGCCGCTCTGGCCGAGGAGCGCCAAAAGCTGGCCCAAGAGTTGACGCGCGTGGTGGAAGAGGCGGCTGAGGCGCGGAGAACGGTTGAGGCTTGGGGCGTTGAACTCGAGGCCGAGGCGCGTGAACTCGCCGAGATGAAGGCCCAGGAAACCCAGATTCGCATGCGGCAAACCGCGCTGAACGCCCGGCTGGACCACATCAAGCGGGAACGAGAGACGCTGGCGGAAGCCGGCCGCCTCTTAGGCGAGCACGAAGAGCAGTTGGCGGGCGAACGGCCCGAGACCGACTCCGTGGAAGAGGACCTTGCGGATTTGCGCCGCGTCCACGAGGAAGAGGCGCGGAGCGCCGCGCTCTCCCAGGAAGCGCAGCGCCTGCTGGAGCGCGAGGCAGAGGAGATCGTCCGAGCCCTGGCCCAACTGACGGCGCGGCGAGGCCAGATTGACCAGCAACTAGCCAGGCTTCAAGGGCTTTTGCGAATTGGAGCCGACACGGAGGCCATGCTGGATGCCATTCGGGCCCGGCGGGACGAGACGGAGCGGTTGGAACGCCAAGTGCGGGAACTGACGTCCCAGGTGGCGCACTTAACGGAAGAGCGGTCCCGACTCAAGGCCTATCAGGGCAAGCTGGAACAGGAAATCTACGGCCTGCGGCACCAACTCTCCGGGCGCCAGGCCCGCCTGCGCGCGCTGCACCAGCTGGAGGCCGAAGGCGAAGGGCTGAATGCCGGTGTCCGGGCGGTACTGAAAGGGCAGCAGCAGGGCTTATTGGAGGGTGTGGTCGGCACCCTGGGCAGCCTGATTGAGAGTGAAGGCGAACTGCTGCTAGCGATCCAAACAGCCCTGGGCGGGTCCCGCCAGGATGTGGTGATGGCCAGCGAAGAGAAAGCCCGCGAAGCTGTTCGCTACCTCAAAACCGGGTCCTTGGGCCGAGCGACCTTCTTGCCATTGGATACGGTACGGGCGGCCAAGCCCAATCCCGACGACTATCGGCGCCTGACTCGGGAAAGCGGCGTGGTGGGCTGGGCTTCGGATTTGGTGCGCAGTGTGGAGATGGTGAAAGCGGCGGTGCAGCATGTGCTGGGCCGCGTCCTGATTGTACAAGGTTTGGACGATGCGTCCAGGCTGGGACCTTTACACCATTATCGCTACAAGATGGTGACGCTGGACGGCCAGATTGTACACGCCGGAGGCGCCATTACTGGCGGAAGCCGGCAGGTGGACCGGAACTCGCACACCTCCCGCAAGGTGGAGCTGGAAGAGCTGACCCGCCGCATTGAGGACGACAGCCGTGTGGTTCAAGGGAAAGAGGAACTGTTGGCCTCGGTGAAAAGCGAGTTGGAGGATGTCGAGCAGCAATTGGATGGCGCGCGTGAGTTGCTCGGGGACACGCGCCACCGGTGGCGCCAGATGCATGAGACGCTCTCGGGACAAGAAATGGGCGACCCGCAAGCCTTGATGCAGGAGTTGGAACAGATCGACGCGGAGGCTGCCGAGAAAAGCCAGCGCCTCGAGCAAATCCGGATTGAGAGTGCTGAGCGGGCCGAGGGACTGGAGCGGCAGCTGGCCGAGGTTGAGCGGCTGGGGGCGGAAGTGCGGAGCCGCGAGCAAGTCGTGCGGGAACGGCAAGTGATCGCCCAGCGCATTGAGCGCGAGGCGGCGCGGCTGACAGAGCAACGTGCTAGTCAATTCGAGCGGGGGCGCGCCTTGGACGCCGACGAGGAGCGCGTGGCGGGGGAGCTGCAGGTGTTGGCCGAGCAGCTAAAGACGGCGGCCGAGGCGTCTATACGGCGCGAGGCGGAACGAGCCGAACGCGTGCAGCAGTCGGGGCGCCTGCGCGAGCGGGCTTTGGCATTGGAGAACCGGCAGCGGGTTTTAGAGCTTGACGACCGCAAGCTGGAACAGAGGGGGCATGCCTGGCAGCAGGAGGCGGCCGAAATTACCGTCCGTTATGAGCAGTATCGCCCGCCGGAGGGTGTGCCGGCGCTTACCCGCACCGAAGAGGAGAACGCGCGCCGCGAAGTGGTGCGCATCACGCAAAGTCTCAGCGAGCTCGGACCCGTGGTGCCGGGAAGTCTGGCCCTGTTTGAGCAACTACAGGAACGGCAAAGCTTCTTGAAGCGGGAGAGCGACGATGTCGATGAGGCGCGCACCGAACTCGAAGCCACGCTGAAGGAGATTGACGCGGAAATGGAGCGGCGCGTGAAGGAGACAGCCAGTCGGGTCGAGCACGCCTTCGGCGAGGCCTGCCGTCAGTTATACGGGGGCGGAGAGGGCGGTTTCAGCTGGGTCGAGGGCGCCGACGGCGGGGTCGAGCTGTGGGTGCGGCCGCCGGGGAAGCGGCCCAGTCATCTGGGATTGCTGTCGGGCGGTGAAAAGGCGCTGGGCGGGATCGCATGGCTATTCAGCCTCCTCAGCGTTCGCCCCTCCCCGTTTGTCGTACTGGACGAAGTGGAAGCCTCATTAGATGAAGCCAACGCGGCGCGGTTCGCCGAATTTGTTCGGGCGGCCCGGGGCTCGGCGCAGTATGTCATCGTGACCCACCACCGCCAAACCATGGAGGCAGCCGATGCCCTGTGGGGCGTGGCGGGGGATGGTCAGGGGCAAAGTCGCCTCATTTCGGTTCTGCTGGGTGAAGCCGAGCAGATGACCTCATAGGAGGATCCAATGGCAGGGTTTTTTGAACGGCTCAAAAGCGGGATGTCCAGGACCCGGAGCGGCCTAGGCGATCGCATTCGCACCTTGGTGGGGGGACGTCAATGGTCCGACGACTTGTATGACGAACTCGAAGAGATTCTCTATGAGGCGGATCTCGGCTCGCACAGTGTCGAGACCATTTTGGATCGGCTTCGCGACGAGGTGCGGCACAATCGTCCCGAACGCGCCGAGGACGTGACCCGTCTTCTGCATCAAGTCATGGTGAACATGCTGGAGGCTCCCGCCAACCCCTATGAGCTGACCGGCGACGGACCCAATGTTTGGCTCATGGTGGGGGTCAACGGGACGGGAAAAACCACCACGGCGGGCAAGTTGGCCCAACGGATGAAGCAGCAGGGGGCGACCGTCATCTTGGGCGCGGCCGACACATTCCGCGCGGCGGCGGCCGAACAATTGATGGAGTGGGGGCGGCGTGCGGGCGTGGATGTGGTCCGGCAGGCTGAGGGGGCCGATCCGGCGGCTGTGGCGTTCGACACGGTGCGGGCGGCCATGGCCCGGCGGTTGAATTTAGCCGTCGTGGATACGGCCGGGCGGCTGCACAACAAGGCGCACTTGATGCAGGAGTTGGGCAAGATTGTGCGTGTGGTGGGGCGGGAGCTGCCCGGGGCTCCCCATCAGGTATGGCTGGTGATTGATGCCACGACCGGCCAGAACGGCCTGGAGCAGGCGCGGGTCTTTCTGGAGGCTGTGCAGGTGACGGGCATCATCCTCACCAAACTGGACGGGACCGCCAAGGGCGGGGTGGCATTTGCTATTCACCAGACGCTGGGCCTGCCCATCGCCTTCGTGGGCGTGGGCGAGCATCTCGACGATTTGATGGTGTTCGATCCGGACCAGTATGTTCGGGCCATCTTGGGGATGGGAGAGAGCGGCGATTAGTTAGAACCGTGGGCGCCGGAACAGCCAAAAGTGCGCCTCGTACCGAATGACATACGACTCCCGCCGAGCGTAATCGCGCGGAGTGGGCAGGTTGAGCAGCTGGTGGGATTCGAGGCCCAAGCTGGCCATCCACACACTCAGGTGGCTCCCGGTGTCGAAGGTCAGCTGGTCGGCGTGCTCGGATTGCCGGATTACGGAGAGGCTCAAATCGTCCGCTAGTGCGGTCATCCGATCCGCGGTCATGGTCGGATGGGGGCGCATGTCCGGTTTCCACACGGCACTCAGCGCCTCACAGAGATTGGCCGATGCGACATAAGCAACCGCCAAGAGACCATCCGGCCGGGTGATGCGCACCATTTCTTTGAGCGTGGCCTCGGGCCTTGCTTGGGGAAGCGCGAACGCGAGCGCGGTCAGGTCTGCAGACTGGCTGACAACGGGCAAGTGGTCGGAAGCGGCCCGCAGAAAATGGACGCCGGGTCTTGAGGGCCCCGCCTGCCACTGGCGATACAACAAGCTTAAGTACGAGCCCTGATGATCGATGGCCAAATACTGGGCGCCGTCTCCCACCCGTGGCGCCAAACCGCCTACGAACCCCAACTGTCCGCGGCCCGCATTCACCTCAACGATGGCGATGCCCAGGTCCGGGGCAATGAAATCGACAAGGCGCTGACGGACCAGAACCTGGGATTCGCTGTGGGCCAGCCGATCGGCACTGAGGCGATCGGTTTCGCTTTCCCGGATGGGTTCCCAGAGCGCCCGGCGCCCAGACGCCGTGAGCATTAAGCGTCCCCCGGCCCGGCTGGTCAATAGAAGTCCTTTGTGCTCATAGAGATGCCGGTCGGCCTGCGCGATGGCTTCGCTTAGTGTTCCCGGGCCGAAGGCCGCCACGCCATAGGAGAAGGCGGCAGGAACGCGGGAGCCGGCTTCTTCCAAGTGCGAGAATTGCTGTGACAAGCGATCCGCCAGTTGGCCGGCTCCCTCTGCGGTTTGGTGCGGCAGCACGATGAGAAATTCGTCCCCGCCGTAGCGCACGGCTACGGCATCATGGTGCTCGGCCATATGGAGAATGAGCCTTCCCGCGTCGGTCAGCACCCGGTCGCCCTCGCCATGTCCGAATAAGTCATTAACCTGCTTTAGGCCGTCCACGTCGAGGAAGATGACCGCGCCGGCGGTATGGCTGAAGCGTGGCAGCTCCCGCTCCCACCAGGCCCGCGTGGGCAGGCCGCTCAATGGATCGCGGCCCAGATAGGCCGAAAGCCGGGTATCCTTGCCTTCGGGAATGAAGGTGAAGAGCTTATAGAGGCCCGGCCGGTTGCCGATGCGGATGCTCACCATCGTCAATTGGGCGGGGACATCCTTGCCGTCCGTCCGGTGCAGCACGACACGCTGTTCGAGCGACTCACCCACTGGCAGGTCCCCGGGTAGAATGGCCGATGCGTGGGTGAGCCCGGGTTCCGGGCCGGAGAGCCCCAGCATCTCTTCGACAGCCTGCAGCGCCACGTGCTCCAGCGACGTGCCGAAGTGGCGCTCAGCGCGCAGGTTCATGCCGACAATGCGGTTGTCGCGGTCTACAATAATGGCGGGAACGGGCCAGAGGCTGTACATAATGTCCCCAATTTCCTGCACCGAGAGGAGTGGATTCAGGGACTGCTCGGCTTCGGGCCAGTCCGGCGGGGTGAAAATGCTGAGTGCCGGGCTCATGCTACTGCTTTGGGCGCGGGAATATAGTGCGGAAGTCCAATGCTGGGCTTCTTCCGGGCGGCCCAGAGCGTATCCCTGAAAATATCGCACCCCCAGAGCGGCCAGCGGCTCCGTCAACGAGGCGTCTTCGATGCCCTCGGCGATGAGGTCCGCTTTCAAGTCGGCGGCCAATTGAATCCAACGCCGCAGGTCTTCGTCGTTGCCGCTGTGCCAGGCCTCGATGACCGGTCGGGCAATCTTGACATAGCGGGGTTGGATCCACGCCAGCCGCTGGGGGGTGGACTGCCCTGTTCCGGCGTCATCCAGAGCCAATGGAATACCGCGGCGTCGCATGCGCAAAATACCGGCCTCGGTCATGCTGGGTTCGGAGACGCGCTGCTCGGTCACTTCCAGGACGACCGCGTGGCGATTGCGAAAGGTGGCCACAGCTGATCCGACAGAACCAAAGGGACCTTCGGACTGTCCTAGGTGGTTGGGGTTAATGTTTAAAAACAAATAACCGGGAAGCGACTGCCCCTGGCGCAGCGCCTCGCGCAGAGAAAGCCGGTCCAGCGGTACGCCTAATCCCGCCTCGACCGCCGCATCAAAAACAACGTCCGGCGCAACATCATCGAAACGGGCTAACGCTTCAAAACCCAGGAGCGTTCGGCCGTCGGCCTGCCAAATCGGTTGAAAGTGGTGATACATGGTGCGCGAGTCCAAAACGGACCGGATAAGACTCAGGATTTTTTCCATTAGGTCCTCAGCCATAAGTGTTTGTGCTTTTATGGTATCGGCAACACGCCCCAAGGCAGAAGTATTAAGCGCGTTTTCTACGACGGCGGTTGCTGGAAAAGTCGGGAAAATACGATTTCGCCTGACTACTTCGAAAAAGCGCGCAGGGTCTTGGCTTCCGGGTTTAACCGTTGCGCAACATCGCTCACCCGCATATAATAAGAATTACCTTGAAAGCGCCGAATTCAGGTGAAGCGGAGGACCCAGTCAGTCGGGGTGAATTGTGTGAAGCAAGGGGCACGACCACGGCCCTAACCCGTCAGCTAACTTCGTAGGCGTTGGGGGCTCAAGGTGCATCTATATCGAAGTTCCCTCTCCCCCCGGGGTTCCTGGGGCTTTTTTTATGCCCAGGTTTTGAGGGAGGTAACAGCTGTGATTCGACGAGTTTTGGAAATCTCTTTACATGCCGATCCGCTCACCTACGGGGACAGCGGTGCCGTCGGCGGACAGCAAATTCTCATTCGCGAACTGGTCAAAAACATTCAGCATCACGGCTATGGCGTCGACGTACTGACGGCCCAGGCCAATCCTTTGTGGCCGGAAAAATTTAGCTTGGGACATCTCGGGCAGGTGGTTCGTCTGGCCCAAGGCTTGCCTAAGCAATCAGAGGATGCCTGGGTCTCGCTGGTCGATGTGTTGGCTGAGCAGGCCTTGGCCTGGATGGACGGCAGCGGGCGAAGCTATCACGTGATTCACAGCCACTACTGGATTAGCGGGCTGGTGGCGGAGCGGATTCAGCAGAAAACAGGACTGCCATGGATTCATTCGCCCGTTAAAATGGCGGAATGGAACCAGCGGCCCGGGGATAATCTGGACCCGTTTCGTGTGGAAGCCGAAGAGCGCCTCTTGGCGGCGCCCAATGCTGTGGTGGTGTCGTATCTGAGCGAGGCGGACATCATCCATCGTGCCAACGCGCGCCTGCCCGTATATGTGGTGCCGCCGGGGGTGGATCCGACCCAGTTTTTCAGCCGCGATGCCGGACCGGTTCTCCGGACACGGGGGTTGACACGGCGTCCGGTGATTTATATGGGGCGGCTGGAATCCGCCCGAGGACTGCGTCAAGCGTTGGAGACGCTGGCGATCCGTGACCTGCCGGATGACTTTGTGCTGTTGGTGCTGGGCGGCACGCGGCAGCAGGTGCAGCGCGGAATCCCGGCCATGCCGGAACTGGCGGCCCTGCAGGCGCAGTTGGGCGAGCGCGTGCAATTTATCGGGGGCATGCCGCACCGGGGGGTGGCGCCGTACTTAGCCGCCTCGGAAGTCATGATTGCGCCTAATCAGGGACCCACTTTGGGCATGGCGGTGCTGGAGAGTCTGGCGTCGGGGGTGCCGGTGGTGGGAACCCGGGTTCCCGGCGTGCAGGACTGGATCGAGGACGGCAGCGATGGATTCTTGGTTCCTGCTGAGGGCATTGAAGCGATGTGGGATAAGGCGCTGGGGTTGTGGCAGAACACCACCGAGGCGCGCAAGATGGGACGGTCAGGACAGGAGAAGGTCCACCGTCTCCACACCGTCCAGCACATGGCACAGCAAATGGCAAGCTGTTATCAGGAGGTGACAGGCATTGGCCGCGATCAAGTGGGTATTGGCGTCTGATATCGACGGAACCCTGGTGGGGCACGGGGGTGAGTCGGAACTGGCGCAATTCTTGGCGCAGCGCTCGGATATCGGCGTGGTATATCTGACGGGTCGGACCCGGGCCAATGCCGAAATGCTCATTCGTCGCCATGGCTACCCCGACCCGCTCGCTTTGGCGACGGACATCGGAGCCGACGTCTATTGGGGCCCCGACCTGCGCGTGGATGAAAACTGGGCGTTCCAGCAGCGCCGCGATTGGTCGCCACGCCGGGTCATGCGAGCGTTGGAAGAGGTGGACGGCGTGGAGTTTGCCGGCCGCAGTTCCCATTGGCGTCTCGCCTTTCAAGTCCGTGATTACCATGCGCTGAGCGCTGCCCGAACGGCGCTGGTGCAGGATGGCGTGGTGCAGCGGAGCTTGTGGGACGAGGACGAGATGCGCTTGGATGTCGTACCGCGGGGCGCCCTTAAGGGCCGGGCGCTCAAGTATATCCTCAATCGATTGAACGTTCGGCCGCAGCAGTGTTTTGTGGCGGGCGATGCCGAGAACGACGGCGATTTGATGGAAGGGCGGTATCACGGTGTGCTGGTCGCCAACGCCACTATCCGGCTGGCGGAGCAACTGCCCCCGGTGATTGTGCGCTCGCCTTATGAGGGAGCGTATGGCGTGCTACATGGTTTACGTCAGTTTCTCGACGAACCGGCCTCTGAGGTGATGGAGACGGAGTACGCTGGGTAGACGGCAAGATTTTGCTGAAGCCCCGGATCCTGGAAGGGATCCGGGGCTTTCATTTGGAATTGTTGGATTATCACGAAGAAAGGAAGTGCATCCTTGGCAACCAGCGGATATTATCGCTTTCCGACCATCGCGGGCGACCGCGTGGTATTCGTCTCCGAAGACGAGCTGTTTGAAGTGGACCGCCGCGGCGGCCGTGCCCATCGTCTCACCACAGGCTTCGGACGCGTGACGCACCCGGTATTCTCTCCTGACGGCCAGTGGCTGGCGTTTGTCGGTCATGAGGAAGGAGATCAAGAAATCTACATTATGCCGGGCGAGGGAGGCGCGGTGCGACGGCTGACCTATCTGGGCGGCGGCGCCGTGCCAGTCGCCGTGACGGATCAGCATGTCATCTTCTTAAGCCGCCATGGACAGGCGTTCGCCAGCCAAAACCGCCTTTACCGCGTGTCGGTGACCGGCGGAGAACCGGAACGGCTTCCATACGGCCATGCCAACGGGGCAGCCTTTTCGCTGGACGGGGCTGTGGCGCTAAACTGGTGGGCGCGCGACCCGGCTGATTGGAAGCGCTATCGCGGCGGGCGCCGCGGCGTGCTCTGGATCGATGCTCAAGGGAGCGGGGAATTCGAGCGCTATGCCCGCAAGGACGGCAACCTGGCCAGTCCGATGTGGATTGGCGGCCGGCTTTTCTTTTTAAGCGACCATGAGGGTATTGGCAATCTCTATTCGATGGATCCGTCCGGCGAAGAGTTGACGCGCCACACCCACCAGCGCCGCTATTATGCCCGCAATGCGTCCACCGACGGCAAACGGGTGGTATACCACGCCGGCGGCGACCTCTATGTGTATGACCCCGAGACGGGGGAAGAGCAGCGTTTGACGGTGGAGTTGGTAAGCCAACTGCGTCTCCGCCAGCCGAAACATATTGATGCCGCCGAATACCTGACCGAATACCGGCTGGGCCAGGATGGGGCGGCCTTGACTCTGGTCACGCGCGGCAAGCCCTACCGCATGGGACCTTTCGAGGGACCAGTGCTGCCCTTGGGCGTGCCCCAAGGGGTCCGCTATCGACTGCTTCGGCCCGTGGATTCCGACAGTTGGCTGGCCGTCTCGGACGAGGGCGGCGAAGATGGTTTGGAGATCCGCCGCGTGGAGGCTGAGGGATCCATGGCGATCCGCCGTCTGGCGGGGGATTTTGGCCTGGTGCAGCACCTGGAGGTGTCCCCGGATGGCGCATGGGCCGCCCTTAGCAATGAGCGGCTGGAAGTGTGGGTGGTCGATCTAAACCAGGGGTCGGCCGCTAAGATTGCCGAGTCTCAGCATGGAGCGGCGCAGGGACTGGCATGGTCGCCGGACAGTCGGTGGCTGGCATATTCCCTGCCGGTGGCCCGACTCCAATCGGCCCTGTTTTTATACAGCCTCGAGTCGCGCCAATCCACGCAAATTACGGATCCGGTGCTGGCCGACCGGGCCCCCGTTTTCGATCCGGCGGGCCGGTATCTCTACTTCCTATCCAAACGGACCTTTAAGCCGGTGCACGATGCCGTACGCTTCGACCGAAGCTTTATCCGTGCCGACAAAGTGTACGCGATAGCCTTGGCTAAGGAGACGCGGTCGCCCTTTTATGCCGTCGGACGCCCCGCGCTGGGGGGAGTGGACGAGGCGTCGGCGCTCACCGGCGCCATGACCGTGGATCTGCATAACATTCAAAAGCGCGTGGTCGAATTTCCCATGAAGGCGGCGGACATTGCCCAATTGCAGGCCGCACCGGGGCGGGTCTTTTGGACGGCCCGCGATCCGGAGGACCCGCCGGCGCTCTATGAGGGACCGAAAGGCAGTCTTACGCTTCACCAATACCGATTCGACGAACTGAAAGAAGAACAGCTGGCCGGTGGAGTCACCAGCTTCCAGTTGTCGCAAGACGGCCGGGCGATGGCGGTCTTGAGCGGACGAAGTTTGCGGGTGGTGAAGGCCGGTGAGAAGTGGGAGAAGAAGGTTGACGAAAAGCCGGGCCGCGACAGCGGGCTCGTGGACCTGAGCCGTGTTGGGGCGGTGGTGGAGCCGCAGGCGGAATGGCAGCAAATGCTGCGGGATGCTTGGCGGCTCATGCGCGCCCTGTTCTGGACGCCCAACATGAGCGGCGTGGACTGGAATGCCGTATACCAGAAGTATTCCGTCTTAGTTCCGCGTCTGACCTGCCGCAGCGACCTCTCCGACCTCCTGTGGGAGATGCAGGGCGAGCTGGGTACGTCCCACGCCTACGAGATGAACGGCGATTACGAGCCGAATCCCCGCCACCGCATGGGATACTTGGGTGCTGACTACCGCTGGAACGAGACAGCTCGCGGCTACGAGATAACCGATTTGGTGGAAGGGGACGTCTGGGCCGTGGACCAGCACTCGCCGCTCTTGGATCCGGGCGTGAACGTGGCGCTGGGAGACGTCGTGACCGCCATCGACGGCCAGGTACTCTCGGAATCACTGCCGCCAGGCGCCTGTCTCGTGGACAAAGGGCGCAAGGATGTGCAGTTGACCGTCAAACCCGGCGATGGCGGACGCGCGCGGACCGTTGTGGTGCGTACGCTGGTGGACGAAACCCCGGCCCGTTACCGCAACTGGGTGGAATCGAACCGGCGGCTGGTCCATGAGCGGACCGGAGGCAAGGTGGGCTATCTCCACATTCCCGACATGCAAGACCCGGGATTTGCGGAGTTTCACCGCGGTTTTCTGCAGGAGCTGGGCCGGCAGGGCCTTATGGTCGATGTGCGGTTCAACCGCGGCGGCAGTGTGAGTTCGTTGTTGTTGGAGGAGCTGTCCAGGCAGCGGCTGGGATATATGGTGCCTCGCTACGGGAAACCCGGCACCTATTTCCGGGAAGGCGGACCGCTTCGAATGGTGGCCCTGACTAACGAGTTCGCGGGCTCGGACGGTGACATCGTCAGCCACACCTGGAAGATGCTGGGCTTGGGACCGCTGATTGGCACGCGCACGTGGGGCGGTGTGGTGGGCATTAACCCGCAGTACCGGCTTGTCGACGGAACCACGACCACCCAGCCCTATGTCGCGTTGTGGTTCTATGACGTGGAATGGGGCGTGGAGAACTACGGCACCGATCCCACCATTGAAGTCTTCAATCGGCCGCAAGATCAGGCGCGCGGTGTGGATCCGCAGATGGAGCGCGGATTGGCGGAGATTCTCCGGATCCTTGAAGAAGACCCGCCCATTGAGCCGGCCTTCGACAATCGGCCCGATTTGGCCGTACGGCTGGACGACTAGCAGGGGAAGGATGAAGGGGCGGCTCGACCGCCCCTTTGCCTGGTCGCGCGGCCCGATCATTCTGAGGAGCGTCTCAGGACGATGTCGCATCGACGGGGCGTAACTGACGTCGATGCTCTTTTGGCACCGCCGGGTGGGATGGGGCGTCTCGCGAAACGAGTTCCGCATTCCGCTGGAGGCTTGACGGCTGTCAAAGGATATAATATTTGTGGCGGCTTTTTTGGTCGATATTTCTATTCGAGACAACATGAGGAGGGGCACTATGCTCAAGGTCCGATCCGTGGAATGGCACGACGAGGCATGGGAAGTGCGGTTCGAAATCAAAGAAGGCGTGTATAGTTTGGACAACTATCCGGTGCGTATTACCCATTTGGGCCGGTTAGAGCAGGACGGATTCCAAGACGACGTGGCCGCAGTGGCGTCGGGACTGTTGCGCGGGCACATGCGCCGCGGCGCGGTGCCGCCGAATGCGGTGGTGATTAACTGGGGGCGCGTGCTGCGCTTGAGCCACGGGGCTCCCGAGGAGATGCGGGCGGCGCTGCAGCGGATTGAGCAAAACCGGGCCACCACCCTTGGCGAAGCGGTTTCCGGGCAATTTTAGCAGCAGCGTATGAGTTGACAGGAATGCGGCAATTGGCTAAAATCGACTACGGCTGTTAAGGAAAAAACCTTTACAGGAGAGTGGCCGTGAAATCTCAGGATCGCGTCAGAGCGGGATTGTTGTTCGATGTCTATGGCCCGCTGTTGACCGAACACCAACAGGAGGTTTGGCAGCTCTATTACCTGGAGGATTGGTCCTTGGCGGAGATTGGAGCGGCACAGCACGTGTCACGCGCGGCCGTTCACGATTTATTGGACCGCACCCAGAAGCTGCTGGAAGATTACGAGGCGCGCTTGGGGCTTCTGCAAGCCTTTGAACGCCGCCGGCAGCGGCTCCGAGCGGTGGCGGACCTGATTCAAGACATTCCGGATCCGTCCCCCGTGTGGACCCGGGTTCGCCAGGAAATTCGCCAGTTGGCAGAAGAGGAGGGCATCGGCGATGTTTGACGCACTGACTGAAAAACTGCAGCAGACGTTTAAGCGCATGCGCAGCAAAGGACGGCTCACCGAAGCCGATGTCAAAGAGGCGCTCCGCGAGGTGCGTCTGGCGCTCTTGGAAGCTGACGTCAACTTCAAGGTGGTCAAGGAGTTCTTGACCCGCGTTGAAGAGCGGGCAGTCGGCCAAGACGTCCTCCAAAGTCTCACTCCGGACCAAGGCGTGATCCGCATTGTTCGGGACGAACTGGTGCAGTTGATGGGCGGCTCGCAAGATCGGGTCCGCATGGCTTCCAACCCGCCGACCGTGATTTACATGGTGGGTCTGCAGGGAGCCGGAAAAACCACAGCCAGTGCCAAGTTGGCGCGCATGCTGCGCCACCAAGGCCGGCAGCCGCTCTTGGTGGCTGCCGACATTTACCGTCCCGCCGCGATTGACCAGCTCAAGGTACTGGCTGAGAAGATCCAGGTGCCCGTGGTGACGGAGCCGGATCGGACGCCGGTCCAGCTGGTGGAACTGGGTATGGCCTCGTCCAAGCGGTTGGCGAAAGATGTCATTATTGTTGACACGGCGGGCCGTTTGCATGTCGATGATGCGCTGATGGCGGAGCTGGAAGACATGAATCGGCGGGTCCCGGCGCACGAGATGTTGCTGGTGGTGGACGCCATGACGGGTCAGGACGCGGTGCGGACCGCGTCGGCCTTCAAGGAGCGCTTGCCGCTGACCGGCGTGATTATGACCAAACTGGATGGTGACGCCCGCGGTGGCGCGGCGCTCTCGATCCGGGAAGTGACGAATCTGCCGATTAAATTGGTGGGCTCGGGCGAGAAGCTGGAGGATCTGGAGCCGTTTGCTCCAGACCGCATGGCATCCCGCATTCTGGGCATGGGCGATATCTTGAGCCTGATTGAAAAGGCTGAAGCGACCATGGACCAGGGCGACACCGCGGCGTTGGCGGAGAAAATTCAGAAGGCCGACTTCACCTTGAACGATTTCTTGGCCATGTTGGGCCAGGTCAAAAAGCTGGGACCGCTCTCCAAGGTCATGGAGATGCTGCCCGGCATGAGCGGCCAGATGGCCAAGGTGAAGGACAAGGTGGATGATCGCAGCCTGCTGCGCGTGGAGGCCATCATCCAGTCCATGACCCTGAAGGAGCGGGAACGCCCCGACATCTTGGACGGCAGCCGGCGCCTGCGCATTGCGCGCGGCAGCGGCACCAGCGTACAGGAAGTCAACCGGCTCATGAAGCAATTCGACGAGATTAAAAAATTGATGCGTCAGACCAAGGGCAAAAAGGGACGGCGAATGGGCCGTATGCCTTTTCCGCCGATGGGCTGAGGAGAAGGGAGGTCAGAATGCATGGTTAAGATTCGCTTGCGCCGCATGGGTGCGAAAAAGCGTCCTTTCTACCGCGTGGTGGTGGCTGACTCACGTTCCCCCCGCGACGGCCGTTTCATTGAGGAGATTGGTTACTACGATCCCACCAAGGAGCCGGCGGTGATTAAGATTGATGAGGAGAAGGCGATTCGTTGGATAAACAACGGCGCTCAACCGACCGACACCGCGCGCTCGCTGTTGAAGAAGACCGGCGTCTTGCAAAAGGTCCACGAGCAAAAGCAGCAAAAGGCTTCAGCTCATGAGTCGTAATGGACGAGAGGTTTGGCCGGGACATGTGATGGTGGGCGAGGTGACGTCGCCGTTCGGCATCGATGGCTCGCTCAAGGTGTTCCCGACCACCGATTTTCCGGAACGCTTACTGGGTTTGAAAGAGGTCACGGTGGATCGCTTGGGCGGGTCCCGCCCGGTCCTGCAGAGTCGCATGCACCCCCCGTTGGCGGTTATTCAGCTGGCTGGCGTGAACACCCGGGAGCAGGCGGAAACGCTTCGGGGTGCGCTCTTGATGGTGCCGGAGGAGCGTTTGCCCAAACTCCCCCAAGACGAGTATTATTGGCATCAGTTGGTGGGGATGACCGTCATGGAGGCCGACACCGGACGGCCGTTGGGCCGGCTCGCGCATGTATTGCGCACCGGAGCTGGGCACGATGTGTTCGAAGTCGAGCGTTCAGGCAAGAAGCCGCTTCTCATCCCGGCTCTGAAGTCGGTGATTAAGTCGGTGGATGTTGAAGGACGCGTGATGACGGTGGAACTGCTGCCGGGACTCGAGGAAATCTCCGAGTGATGGTCATTCAAGTGGTGACGTTGTTCCCGGAAATGTTTCCGGGGGTGATGGGGTCCAGCATTCTTAAGCGGGCCCGCCGCCGAGGGTTGGTGGACATCCGGATTGTGCCCTTGAGGCCGTTCGGCATTGGTCCCCATCGGCAGACGGACGACTACCCGTTCGGGGGAGGCGTCGGAATGCTGATTCGCAGTGATGTGGTGGTGCCGGCGGTGGAATGGGCTGCCATGCATGTCAGTGCGGCGCCTCGGATTCTGATGACGTCCCCGCAAGGGCGGTCATTTGACCAGAGGCTGGCGGAGAAACTAGCTCAAGAGCAGCACCTGATTATTGTGGCTGGGCACTATGAAGGTATCGACGAGAGGGCGCGCCTGTTGCTGGATGCCGAGGAAGTCTCGGTGGGCGACTTTGTCCTGACCGGCGGAGAACTGCCGGCCATGATTGTGGCTGACGCGGTAGCTCGACTGGTGCCGGGAGTGCTGGGCGACGACGACAGTGCCCGGTTGGACTCTTTCAGCCGTCAGCATGGATGGCTGGAGGGGCCGCAATATACGCGGCCCGAGGAATTTCGGGGACTGACGGTGCCTGAGGTGCTCTTGTCGGGAAACCATCAAGCGATTCGCGAGTATGGGGACCGGATGGCCTATGAATGGACCAAGCAGCGCCGCCCGGATTTGTTGGGCGAAACCGAGAAAGGGGGGAATAGTGATGGATTACATTAAGCTGATCGAAGAAGATCAGATGAAAAGCGACCTTCCCATATTTCGCGCCGGCGACACGGTCAAAGTGGCGGTAAAAATTAAGGAAGGCAACCGCGAACGTGTCCAGATGTTTGAAGGTGTCGTGATCCGCAAGCGTGGCACGGGCCTATCCAAGACTTTCACGGTACGCCGGGTTAGCTACGGCGTGGGGGTGGAGCGGACCTTCTTGCTGCACTCGCCGCGTTTGGAGTCGATTCAAGTGGTGCGGCGCGGTAAGGTGCGTCGTGCACGGCTGTACTACCTGCGTCAACTGCGGGGCAAAGCGGCTCGTATTCGCGAGCGTCGTTAACAGGCGGGCGAAGACGGAACGGTCTTCGCCTGCATTCATTTCCCGGATGAGGTGACAGGGTGGCGGACAAGAAGAAAAGCGGCACGCGCGAACTCATTGAAACGTTGGTTGTGGCTCTAGTTTTGGCATTCTTGATCCGCACGTTTTTGTTCGAATCCTACCAGGTCCAAGGATTTTCCATGGAACCCACCTTGCACAATGCGGATCGCGTCTTGGTCAATAAGCTGGCCTTTGTCTTTGGAAAGCCGACCACGGGCGAAATTATTGTCTTTAAGAGTCCCGTCAATCCCAAGCAGGACTGGATTAAACGGGTCATTGCCATCCCGGGTGAGACGGTCAGTGTGAAGAACAATGTGGTCTACATTAATGGCAAGCGATACCCCGAGCCCTTTCTCAAGTACCGCAAGTCCATCAACGTCTCGCCGCGCAAGGTGCCCCCCGGTTATCTATGGGTGGAAGGCGACAACCGCCCTATCAGCTATGACAGCCGCTATTTCGGCATGCTGCCCCAGAAGAACGTGCGTGGTCAGGCGTTTTTACTGTGGTGGCCCCTTAACCGGTTTCGGTGGTTGCCGTAATGTCGAACCGAGGCTGGTATCCCGGCCACATGGTGGCCACGCAAAAAACGATTCGGGAGTTGGCTCCCTATTTGTCCGCCTTTGTCGAAGTGGTCGATGCGCGCGCTCCGGAACTGACGCGCCATCGGCCTTTGGCATCTTGGGTGGGAAAGACCCCCATTATCTTGGTGCTGAATAAGAACGATGTCGCGGACCCGGCGGCGACCGAGGCTTGGATTCAATGGTATCGCCAGCATGGCATCACGGCGGTGGCGCTCAGCGCGGAGTCGGGCGACGCACAGAAACGACTCCGGGGGGCGATTCGAGGGCGGCTCAAGCCGCCTTACCGGCTGTCGGTGGTCGGCCTGCCCAACCTGGGTAAATCCACGGTCCTAAACCGCATGGTGGGGAAGAACCGGGTGCGCACGGGCGGCAAGCCGGGACTCACCCGCGGGCCGCAGTGGATCCGCATGGATGACGGCTGGGAATGGCTGGATTTGCCCGGCGTGGTCACCCCGTCCAAATCCCGGGACTGGCGGTTGAAACTCCTGGGTGTGGCCCCGTTGGAATCCGGGGAGGCCGAGGATATTGCCGAGCGCGTGTGGCAGTTGTACCATCCTGGAGCGGAACCCGAAGCCTGGCTGGATTGGGGTAAGAGCCGGGGATACCTCCAGCAAGGCGGCGTGGTGGACCGCCAGCGGACCGCTGACGCCGTGGTCACCGGATTTCGCACCGGAAGTTTGGGCCGGCTAAGCCTGGAACGCCCCGGAGACGGCGGCGATGCCGTGTGACAGCGCCGTCCTGGGATACTTTGACAATTTTTGAGGACCTTTTTTGG
>JAJZBJ010000110.1 GCA_021798975.1 Bacillota bacterium
CAGGGCAAACTCGACCAGCCCGTTGATTAATTGGAACATCCAAAACTCCGGCCGATTGGCTCTTCCCTCAAATACCACATACTTTTGCCATACTTGCCAATACCATCCCATTTTCATTCTCCTATTCTTACGGTCTTATTCTTGGATATGCCCAGCATCCCGTCCTGGTGCCTACCCCGTCAATCTTTTGAAGGCTCTTTTAGAGGTGCCGGCGAAAGCGCCGGCCGCACCACCCGTCTCGCGGCTGTCCTTCACAGCGCCAGTGTGGTTCAATCGAATCAGCATGGATCGGAAAGAAGGGATGGAAACATGGAATCGATGTCTTATGCCTATGGGACCAATCACTTTCTTCGCGATCCCGATCTGGCGACGATTCTTGACCGCATGTGGCCGGACTTGGCCCGTCATCGCGCGCTCTTGGCTTCGTTTGGCGATGCGGCGGGCAGCACGCTCTATGAAGCCGCCTACCATGTCGATCACGAGGCCCGGCCGGTGCTAGTCGCCCACACTCTGGATGGCCAGCGTATTGACCGAGTCCGCCTGGCCCCGGCTGAGCGGCAGGCGCTCCACGACACCGCTTTTATTATGGAGGCGCCCTACAATGAGCTCGGGTGGATGGGACATTACGCCCTGCTCTATCTGTTAGCGGACCCGGGCCTGGCCTGCATCCTCACCATTACCAATCAAACCGCGTATGCCCTCAAGAAGTACGGTGCGGGCATCCCCGGCGCGGATGACATATTCCGGCAGCTCACGCAGGGACGGGCCTGGGGGGCGACTTGGATGACGGAGTCCCAGGGGGGCAGCGATTTGGGGGCCAACCGGACGATCGCGGTGTTCGACGGCGCGGTGTGGCGGCTCACCGGGGACAAGTACTTTGCCAGCGGCGCGGGACTGGCCGACTACGCCATTGTGACCGCCCGGCCCGCCGAGGCGGTTGCCGGCCCGAAAGGGCTGGGGCTGTTTTTGCTGCCCCGTTTGAGGCGCGATGGGGGGCTGAATTTTCACGTCCGGCGGTTGAAAGACAAAAGCGCGACCCGGGCGGTGCCGTCCGGCGAGGTGGAACTCGCCGGCAGTGAAGCCTACCTCATCGGCCAACCCTCAGAAGGCATTTACTACACCTTGGAAAATTTGAATGTATCGCGCCTGGCCAACGCTGCGGCGGCCATGGGTATCGCCGCGAAGGCTCGCTTGGAGGTATGGGGGCGGGTGAGGGCCCGGAAGAGCTTCGGTCAGGCGCTCATCGAACACCCCCTAATCCGTCGGGATTTGACCGATATCGCCGTGCGCATGGCAGGAGGCACGGCGTTGGCTTTTGCCAGCGCCGCGCAGTTCAACCGCGTGTATCAGGAGCGCCCGCCTTATTCGCCGGACTATCATGAGGCGCGGTTTATGACCCATCTGGCGAAGAGCCGTACGGCGGAGCATAGTGCCGAGATTACCCGGATGGCCATGGAGCTCTTTGGCGGGCTTGGGTTTCTTGACGAGTATGCGGTGTCCCGTTGGCACCGCGAAGCCCTGATTACGCCCATCTGGGAAGGACCTAGCAACATTCAGGCTTTGGACTTTTTGGAAACGGTGCGAAAAGGGGCGCACCGGCCCTTCTTGGCAGCCATGGAAAGCCTGCTGCGCCTATCCGGCAGTTTCGCGGCCCGCCATACCTGGGATACGATGCGGGCGACCGCGGAGCATTTAGAGAGCGCCTCCGGCCGGGAGGCCCAATGGATGGCCAAAAAAGCCTTAACGACCTTGGCGGACGGAGCACAGGTGGCATTATTATACGACCTCGCAGAGGGCGGTTCGGAGCGGTTTCAAAAATTGGCGGAACTGTATCACGCCCGCTTCCTGGCCCATCAGGAATATCCGGCCTGGGTAGACGGCGACGCCTCGCTGTGGGGCGAACGGGAAGCGGATTCTTAAGTCCGCAGGAGGAGGGATGTCTGTGTCACTCATACGCAAGTTGGGGCAAGCGGCTTTGCCCGCGTATGATGTGGATCGCGCCGTCGCCTTTTATCGCGACGTGCTAGGCTTCTCCTATCTCTGGTCCAATCAGCACATGGCCTTCTTCGACTGCGGCGGCGTGCGGCTTTTATTGGAAATACCGGAGAAGCCCGCATTTGACCACCCTGGATCGGTTCTTTATTTCGATGTGGAGAGTGTGGACCGCGCGGTCGCGGAGTATACCCGGCTAGGCGTGGCCTTCGACGCGCCGCCCCACCACGTCGGCGATTTGGGCGAGGTATCCGTATGGATGGCATTTTTTCACGACAGTGAGGGCAACCTGCTGGCCTTGCAGGAAGAACGTGTCCGATGACCCCTTGACGGGACGCGGGGATTTCGTTAGACTTCGAGAAATATTCAGTATGCGGCACGGAAATCTACGGGTGCGAAGAGAATTTCAGCGAGCGGCGTTTGGTGAGAGGCCGCATTCGTCTTTCACTCTTCCCAATTTCTTTTCGGTGCAGCACGGCTCCCGCCGATATCGGGTTCGAGATGTTGCGCGACAGCGCAACAACTAAGGTGGTACCGCGGCCTGTCCGCCCTTAGAGGGTGGCAGGTATTTTTTATTTCTGCGAAAGGGGAGAAACGAGGATGCAGCGGATAGCTTTTGTTGGCTCCGGACATTTGGCACACGCACTGTGGGAAGGGTGGCATCGAAACCCGCCGCATCCCCGCCAGTTTTCGCTTATTGTGCGGTCCGATGCGCATCGCAGCTTATGGACAGAGGTCGAGTGGGCCAGGGCCTCGACGGAGCTGGATTGTCTGGACGATGCGCAGGTGGTTGTCGTCGCGGTCAAACCCAAAGATATGCAGCGCGCCCTGGAACTGGTGGTGCCGCGCATCGACGCGCAGGCAGTCGTGGTGTCTCCAGTCGCGGGATGGACCATCAATCAATTGCGCCAAGCGGGTGTGAGGGGCCCTGTCGCCCGCATTATGCCGAACGTGTGTGCCGCCATCGGCGCGTCAACCACTCTGGCGTCCTTTGACGGCGTGGACAGCCGGATGGGGCCCGGGCTCGAAGCGTTCCTGGCCGAGTGCGGCCCTCTGACGGTGGTGCCGGAGACGCAGATTAACCCATTTACGGCGCTGGTAGGCAGCGGCCCCGCGTATGTATTTTTGCTGCTGGAAGCCCTCATTGCCAGCGGACAGCAAATGGGGGTTGATGCCCAGCGGTCGCGGGAACTGGTATCGTCTATGGTAGAAGGGGCGGCTAAACTGGCCAAGGACCGGTCGGGAGACTCGCTGGCGGACTGGATTGGCCAGGTCGCCTCACCGGGAGGGACCACGGAGGCCCTGCTCCGTGTGCTGAACGAGTCGGGGTGGCCTGCCGTTCTCCAGGAGGCGGTGGTGGCCGCCGGCAAGCGAGCGGCCGAGTTGGGCTCGGCCAGCTGACCATCATAAAGGGGGCCGTCTCATTGCGGCATTTAGTGTTTGGGGCATCCGGCCAGGTGGGCGGAGCGATTGTCCGCGAATTGGGAGCCATGGGGGAGGCAGTGGCCGGGACCCGGCATTCGGGTTCCGACGACCGCTACCATAAGGTCGACATCACCCAAGAAGCGTCCGTGGTCGAGGCATTTTCGGCCGCTAAGCCTGACCTGGTCTGGATCCCAGCTGCCTTGCCCAATGTGGATTGGTGCGAAGAGCATCCCGACGACAGTTGGGCCGTCAATGTCGAAGGCCCCGCGCGGATTATGGAACAAGCCCGCCGGGCAGACATACCCCTAGTCTTCTTTTCAACCGATTATGTGTTCGACGGAACCCACGGGCCGTATGTGGAAACCGATGCGGTTCGTCCTCTGCAGACCTATGGCCGGCATAAAGCGGAGGCCGAGCAGCAGCTGCTTCAATACCACGGTACGCTGGTGGTCCGCCCCGCCTGGATTTACAGCGGGGAACCGATGCCTCGGAACTTCGTCTTCCGCGTCCTGCAAGATTTAAAGGAGGGGCGTCCCATCCGGGCCCTGGCCGACCAGATGAATACCCCGACGCCGGCCGGCCCGATGGTCCGCCAGGCGTGGCAAGCGGTACGCGACAGCTTTCGCGGGATCCTCCACTTGGCGGGTCCGGAACGGCTCAGCCGATTGCATTTGGTGCGCCGCATCGCCCAGTTGAGCGGGTATGATCCGGACCTGGTCCAACCGATCGGGTCAGCTGCGCTGTCTCTTCCCGCCCAACGCCCGTTGGACGGGGGATTAGCTACCCTGTTTCCCCGCTACGCGATTTACGAGCGGCTGGAGGACTTGGACTTCTCCAAACTGTCATAGGATGTCCGGGGGAGGGTTGAAGCCATGAAATTGGTGGTGCTGGGCGGGTCATCGGTTGCCTCTCCCGCCCTGGTCTTGGCCCTCGCCGACAGTGCCTTGGAAGATGTTGAAGTGGTGCTGGTGGGCCGGTCGGCCGACAAGTTGGATGTCGTCGCCCGCGCCTCGGCCATCGCTGCCGGCTCCCGCGTCCGCGTGGCCAGCGCTCTAGATCCGGAACAGGCCATGAGCGGGGCGGACGTAATTCTGAATCAGGTCCGGGTGGGTGGACTTTCGGCGCGGCAGTTTGATGAAACATTTCCCACCCAGTTCGGACTCATCGGCGAAGAAACGCTGGGAGCGGGAGGATTTTTCAACGCCTTGCGCACCATCCCAGTGGTGGTACGCTATGCCCGGATGGCGGAACAGGCGGCGCCGAACGCGTGGTTCGTCAACTTGACCAACCCTGCCGGCATGGTAGCCAGCGCTGTCAGCCGAGCCACCAAACTCAAGGCCTTTTCGGTCTGTGACATCCCTTCAGCGCTGATCGCACGGCTTTCGAAAACACTCGGTTCGGACCTCGAATGGGACTGGGTTGGCGTCAATCACGTGGGGTGGTTGACGGGGATTCGACGCCGCGGCACCCGCCATTCGCTGATGCCTCAGGCCATGGATGCCGTGGCAGCCTGGCCCGACTGGCCATTCGCCCCGGAGGATGTGCGCGTCATGGAGGCCATCCCCTCTTCGTACCTCCGCTATGTCATGTATCCGCATCGCTACCGACCCGAGACGCCGCGCACGCGATCGCGCGCCACGGAGCTTCTCGATCTGGAAACCGACCTCTTGCACCAATACGGTCGTCTGCAGTCGGCGTCTCCGCGCGCCGTGTCCGCCTTGGTTGGACAACGGCAGGCGCACTGGTATGAGGCGGTGGTGGCGGTGATTAGAGCGCTGGGTCAGGAAGAGCCTGCCACCCTGGCCCTGCAGGTGCCGAAATCGGGCGCGGCATTAGAGAGACCGGTAGAGATTAGTCGATCCGGTCTCAGAAACCGACCGCCTTGGGCGCCCGTTCCGCGCGACGTGGCCGCCTGGGTGAGCACATTCGAAACCGCCGAGTCCTTAGCGGTCGAGGCCATACTGACCGGGAACCGGAACCAGGCTGTCCGTGCTCTGGCCCTAAACCCCTTGGTGGGCGACTGGGCTGTGGCCCGCCAATTAGTTGAGGCGGTCTGGCCTCAGGCGGATTGACGGCAAAAAATTCGCCCCGCAGCACACCGTTCCCACTACAGGAAAAGCTGGCTCTTGTCCCGAAGATGAGAATATCCCGCCCGTTCGGGCGGAGAGATTGGAGGGGTATTTGTGCGTCAACTGCAGCACGTTGTGCTGATTAAGTTCCCCCGTGACCTCGAACAGGCAGAACTGGACTGGATCGACCAACTGCTCGCCAGCTGGCCCCAGCACATCGAAGGCATTGTCAAACATCGCTGGGGATTGGATGTGAGCGGCCGCAGCCGCGGTTACCAGTTCGGGCTGGTGATGGAGTTCGAATCGCCAGATGCTTTGAAGCGGTATACGCCCCACCCCCAGCATCAAGAATTTGCCCAGTGGGTGGCCTCGCAGGGGGGCGAAGTACTGGCCTTCGATTTTCCCATCGACTAGGACAGGACAACGAGGAGGAATCGCCATGGATGACCAAGGACAAGGCGCGGGCGGGTACTTTCAAGGCCCGGCGTCCCGTGTGGTGGAAGTAACCGACGACCAACTCCCCCAGTTCATTCACATCGATCAGCTGCCCATCAACCTGGTGGACAAAGGCGTGGGGTTAAAGCCGGTATTCGGGAAGAATCTCATGTTGTCATTTGTCTACATGAAGCCGCACTCGGTGGCGGCCCTGCACGCCCATCCCGAGGAGCAAATGGGTTTGGTGTTGGAAGGGGAGTACGAGTTCGAACTGAACGGGGTGCGCAAAATGATCCGCAAGGGCGATGTCTACATTGTTCCGCCCAACACGCCCCATGCCGCATACACCTACGACCAGTCCTGCTTGGCGATGGATATTTTTGCACCGCCGCGCACCGGTTACCAAGAGATGATTGCGGCAGCCCGAAAGGTGATGTCGCTGGATGAAGAATAGCCGCCGGCCGGCCCAAGCGGCCTGGAACGGCGCGGTCGAATGTTCGCAAGGAGGACTGACATGCACTTAGGGATGGCGGGGCAAGTGGCCGTTGTGACCGGCGGATCGCGGGGCATCGGCCGCGCCGTCGTGGAGGAGCTCCTGGCCGAGGGTGTCCGCGTCGCCACAGGAAGCCGGCACCCCGAAGATTTGGCGGGCATTGACGCTCCGCCGGGACACCTGCTGGCCTTGCCGCTGGATGTGACCGCTGTGGACAGCATCGAGACCTTTGTCGCCGCCGTGGCCGAGGCTTGGGGGCCGGTGCATATGTTGGTCAACAACGCGGGCAAGGCCTATCCGGGCAGTTTTGCCACGCTCAGCGACCAGGACTGGCAGAATGACATCAATGTGAAGTTGATGGCTCAGGTGCGCATGTGCCGCCGGGTGCTCCGGGAGATGCCTGACGGCGGCCGGATTGTGAATTTGACCGCCATCTTTGGCAAGCAGCCCAATCCGCGCTTCTTCGCGTCCAGCGTCAACCGCGCGGCCTGTTCGTCGTTCACCAAGACGTTGGCCAAAGAGCTGGCGCCCCGTAATATTCGCGTGAATGCGGTCAGTATCGGTTTTGTGCATTCCGGGCAGTGGGAAGGACAGCCGGACACCTTTTTTACCGGGCTCATCGAGGAGTTTCGGGTGCCGTTGGGCCGTTTTGGCGAGGCTGCCGAAGCCAGCCGCCCTATTGTCTTTTTGCTGTCGGAAGCGGCCTCATACTTGACGGGCGTGGTACTCGACGTAGACGGCGGTATGGCCGCCTATTTGTAATGGAGGAGGATTTCCGTGGCGATTAATCGCGATTACTTCAAGGACCAAGTCGAGTGGGATGGCACCAGCGCCTATCCCCCAGAGTTCCAGCACATGCCGGATTTGGCCGGCTTTGAGGCGGCCCCGGGGCTCACCCTGCGTCCTTTTTGGGGACAGGGGCTGATGGCTAGCTACGTGACCTTTGACCCCGGCGCGGTCGCCCCAGCCCATCAGCATCCCCAAGAACAGATGAGCGTGGTGCTATCCGGCAGCCTGTATTTCACGGTGGGGACAGAGTCGCGTTGGATTGAGGCCGGAGATATCGTCTCCATTCCTCCCCATGTGCCGCATGCCGCCCAAGCCGGGGACGAAGGCGCCCTCTGCATCGATATGTTTTCACCGCCCCGAGACGGATTTCGGGAGTTAGTCGAAGGCGCCACCCAAACCAAGGCTGACGCCGAGTGAAAGCCATTGTCATCAGGGCTTTGGGTGGCCCTGAGGTGCTTGGGGTAGAAGAGCGGCCCATTCCGGAACCGGGTGCGTACCAGGTGCTCATTCGCGTCGCAGCTGCCAGTGTCAACTTTGCCGACATTAAGGCTCGCCAGGGGCGATATCACGGCGCGGGCCAGCCTCCTTTCATTCCCGGATTGGATGCGGTCGGAATCGTCGAGCGGGTTGGCTCGCACGTGACGGCCTTGTCGTCGGGAATGCGGGTGGCCGCCTTCCCATCGGGCGGTTCATATGCAGAATTTGTGCTGGCAGACGAAAAGCTGGCCTACCCCTTGCCGGATGCGATGTCCTGGGAGACGGCGGCGGCGCTGCCCACGGTCGGCCTCACCGCTTATACTCTGCTTCACGATGTGGCACAGTTAAGGCCGGGCGAAACCGTGCTGGTGCATTCGGCCGCGGGCGGGGTCGGGACGACAGCTGTGCAGTTGGCGCGTATTTTAGGGGCGGGATCGGTGTTTGGAACCGTCGGCAGCCCCGCCAAGGCTTCCCTCGTGGCGGGCTTGGGCGCCGACGGTATCGTGGACTACACGCAGGGGGCCTTCTACGAGCAGGTTAATGACTGGACAGAAGGACGCGGTGTAGACGTAATTTTAGATTCGGTCGGCGGCACGGTCTCCGAAGAAGGTCTGGCATGTTTGGCCCCGTTTGGCCGTCTTGTGCACTTTGGACAGTCCAGTGGATCGGGCGGCCGTATCACCGTGAGCGATCTGCATGCTAGCTGTCGCGCGGTGCTAGGCTATAGTCTGGGAACGGCCCGGCGTACCCGGCCGGAGACCCTGAAGCCGGCAGCTGAGGCCGTGATGAGTCTGGCGGCTGAAGGGCGGCTCAGAATGCAGGTGGGCCGGCGATACCCGCTTCTTCAGGCCCGCGAGGCCCAGATCTGGATGGAGAGCCGCCAAAGCACGGGAAAGATCGTACTGATAGCCAACGAGACGCTGTAGTGCCTTAGACGTTGTCCTCGCCTGGCACCGCCAATCCCTGTTCCTGAGCGATGACGGCCGCGTTGATGGCGTGGTAGTGACCCATCATCTTAGGGAATGCAAACGTTGATGAGAGAGCCGCCAAGGCCGCCGCATCTTGCTGTGTGACGGCCCGTCGCACCTCGGCGATATAGTGCCGGCTTTCTTCAATGCGGCGGCGAATCTCCGTCGGGCTGTCCGCGACGTGCCCGTGCCCCGGCACCAGACGCTGAAGGCGCGATTCCAGGAGGGGTTCCAACTGAGCCAGGGACGCCTCGTAATGGATACTGCTGAAATAGATGTTGGGGATTTCGACATCCGACAGATAATCACCCGCAAACAGCGTGCCGGTCGACTCTTCCAGCACGAAAATGCTGCACGGGCTGTGTCCAGGGGCTGGCAGTACGTGAAGCTTCATGCGGCCTTGCTGGACGACGGCGGGGTTTTCGATAGCGTACTGGATCGTGGGATATAAGATGGGATAGGGCCGTTCCAGATACCATTGGTCGTCGAAGTCGCCAATCTGATTCAAGGGCTCCTGAAAATCCTCGCGATCGGCCAAGGCCTGGCTGGCGACCGTAATCGCTTCCGGAAAGGCGCCAGCGCCGATAATATGGTCATAGTGGGAGTGCGTGAAGACCAAGTAGAGGGGCCTCTCTCCCAGTATGCCGTCCACGTAGCGCCGAATGGACATGACCTCGTCCGGCAGCCATGAGGGATCCACCAGCACGACAGCGTCTCCCGCGTCGATAATGGTGGAGTTGGTCATATAGAGAGCACTGCGAAATATGGCCACTCCATGGTGTTGATACGGAATCACGGATCTCTTGCCTCCTTCCCTTAGGATCTTTTTCTTCATTCTAGCAATTTCGGTTGTGTGCCATCTGAGGGGGGAACTTTTGGTTTGCGAGTCGCATAGTGTCCTCCTGGCGTACGAGGTCGGGACTGCTCGGACTACATTTCCGGGACAAACGCCCCCGAACATGCTTGATTAATATGATAAAGCATTCGCCCAAAGTTGCATGACGTCATTGCTTTGTGCACTCGCCCGGGGAGACCCATGTTGAGAAATCAGGCGGGTCCGCCACGCAGCAATCGGATCCGCCCCAGGCCCGGCGTACCGTTGAAACGGGCCTGCGGACCTGGTATCTTGTTACCTTGGGGCTAGCATACTGCGGGACTCCCGCCTCGCGGCTTCCCAGCATTATTTTCGGGGGTTTTTCTTGCGTGATACCCGGGCAGATCGACGCCGCGCTTCCCAACGCGGACTCCGAG
>JAJZBJ010000111.1 GCA_021798975.1 Bacillota bacterium
TCTGCGTTGGCCTGCGCGTGCTTGGCCGCGTTGGCGGATGCCTCCTGCACAGCCCGGAACAACATGAGCGCCGAAGCCGGGTCGGGACCAGGATGGCCCTCTGTGCAATTGGCCACCGTGATCGGGATTCCCCAGTCCTGTTCCAATCTATGCGCCATAGCAACAATCGAATCAGCGAGTCCTAGTTCGTCGACGGCTACGGGCTGCAAGTCATAAATCAGTTGGCGAATTTCAATCACTGCTTGTCCAAGGCGTCGACGGATCCGTCGGAGTTCTTCCTCCGCCATACCACTGTCAACCTCCATCATGCGATTCAATACATCTAACCGCATGCTGGTATTGGACAAGACCTGAACTGGTCCATCGTGCAAGTCGCGGGCAAACCGACGCCGCTCTTCTTCCATCATGCGAATCGCACGTTCCTGACCTTCCACCTGCATGACCTCCGCGAGACGGAAATTCCCTTCCCGCCCGTTTATTTATTCATCCCAGATATACTCGGCCCCATCATTGGTGATCTTCATGGTGGTGCCAGTGGCAGAACGGTGGGTCTGTCCGCCCGTGCTGCCCGGATTGGAAACCGCATAAATGGGTTTCCCTGGGCCTCCTGAGGTCACCACACTGGCGTAGCTCGGTGCGGAAGCCGCCAGCAATGCTGCCATTGTTATCACCATTGCAGCGATACGTCGCATCATCCCTCTTCACCCCCTTTCAAAGGCGGCCACGCAAGGCCCACCTGCATGGCCTCCACCACGTGACGACCACTGTCGGCAGCCACTGCTACCCCTGGGAATGCCAACTCAGTCTCGATGCGGCCATCTTTCGCCAGAATCTGCACACTCGTTTCCGGACGTTCCTTGCTACCCAGTTGGCGAGACTTGAACCGATGTCCAATACGAGCAAATCCCCCAACGACCTCCTCTTCTACCAGCAATGCCTCGGCTTCCAAGTACGACGCATGGGCCGACCTCAACTGCACGACAGCGCTCTGGGCATCCAACCGACCCTGACGGAACGCGCCGATCCGCGTTTCCACCAAGTTGCGCCCCATCGGAAGCTCACATACCACCGTACCCTCGGCAGCGATCTCAAGTTGTCCCCGCACACCCAAGAGTATTTCGAGGGTCTCGTCCCGTGCCAGTTCATCCGCGCTCAAATACCGACTCAACTGACGAATTGCATCGATTGCCTCCCGGTCCCACACAAGACCTGGCCATAACAATGCATCATCCAGCCATGAGCGAGATTCCAACGTGTCTCCGAATTTGGCACTCACGATTTGAGGCAAGATGGCAGCCATATGTGGACCCAGAGCTCTCCCGGCTTCAGTCTCAAGTTGTTCTATCGTCAGTTCCAAGTCGTAGAGACCGTCCACAACCCGGCCAATATGCTTTCTGGCCTGTTGCTGAGCATACCGTCCGATGCCCATGCTGACCACGCTCCGGGCCGCGTCCCCTGCCACCTCGATCCCGCCGCCGACAACCACGTCTGCGTCCTCAATACTTCCCCCTACAATCAGGTTGCCGGACACCACCACCCTACGTCCCCGCACATTTCCCGTGACCCTCAAATCACCATCCACCAGCAAGGCCGATGCCGCCGGCCCAACCTCGTCAATCTCTTCAACACGCACCACATCGATGATGTGGGCATCGGCCACCACATATCCGGATCGCTGAGCCACCAAGTGGGTATTGTGGGTCATCAGTCCAACCCCAGCACCCATCTGAACTGCCGCGGCGGGTCGAATCGGCGGCGCGGGTAGTGGTTCCCCGCGCACAGTCAGGCCCGGGCGTGCGGGATCGGGGATGCGGCGGCCTATAATGGTCCCGGCTTCAACAACCCAGGGACCATCAAGGCTCTCTGGCCGCAAGATTTCCAGAGTTCCGGCCCCACCCCGGGGAGCCGTTCCACGCGCCACCACCCAGTCACCCGGATCTCCATTGGCAAGCCACGACTCGATGCGACGTGTCGGTACCAATCCGGCAACCACGCCAGTCCGTGCCAACTCGCGGCGCACTTGTGCCATGGTGATTCGCGGCGGTTCAATGCGCGCGACCAGGGGTCTCAGCACCAAAAGATTGGCAGGGGTACTGGGTGCCAGTGCACGACGCGCTCCCGGGCGATAGGTCACCGACAGCCGAGCCTCCATTCCGTCTTCAGACACCTCGACCTCAGCACGCGCCTCAGGCGGCTCGACGACCGTACGGACATGGATGTAGTCGGTCTCTTCCACAACAACTTCGCCCGTGATGGGTGTTCCATTGAGCGAGACTTGCAGATAGGGGGAGTCCGGCACCACCATGACAGGGTATTTCCCGGGGATCCCCCGCGGATTATTAACCCGGATCGTTCCCGAAGGATCCACCCAAATCAGCCCGTCCATGGTGTCCACGGGTCGTAGAGCGTCCCTCGGTCGTTCCATTCCCGAGGATGGGACCACTGCTCTCAATGAAGCGGCAGCAGACAGACTTGTCTCCCCGGCACGCCGCCAAAATCGCCACGTCGCCATTTCACGCGCCTCCACCCAAGGTATCCGCCAACCCCCGGGTCAAGCGAGAGCCATGCGACTTCGCGGAACGCACCATCTCTTCCAAGAGGTCCAACGACACGGGCTTGGAAAGAACCCAGTCGGCCCCGGCCCGGCGCGCTCCCGTCTCCAAGTCATGGTCGTCCAAAATGCTGATCAGGGCGACGCGTATAGTCGGTCGTCGGCTCTTGATGGCTTCCACCAACTGGACCCCGCGCATGCCCGGCATTTGGTAGTCAGTCATCACCAGGTCGCAATCGTATCTCTCCAGCCATGCGAGAGCTTCTTCCGCCGAAGCTGCCTGACCCGTAACATGGGCCCCGGCACTAGTTGCTAATGTGGTCAAGACCTGGCGAGTTTCTCGGGAATCGTCCACAATAAGTGTCCTCACCACGCTGTCGTCCTCACTTCCGTCCGTGCCTATCCGGTTACCTTGCCCTGTTGGTCGCATTTCGTCATGCACTTTCTAAGTCCTTTTTTAGAATTCGTGTTTTTTCGACGGAAAAATTCATGCTGGAACTCGACGGGCGTCGATCCGCCATGTATAGTGGGGGGCAATCGAAAATATGAGTGTCTCTTGGCAAACCAGCGGAAACGCTGGGACGCAAAGCTACGGGTCTACGGGCATCCGCCTAAGATCGCCGGGCCGCCACTCCAACGGCCGGTACCGTTGGCGACTCCACAGGAGTCGTCGTTTTTAGCCTCGGACCCGAGGTTTCGTTTGCTTGGGACGCATGGAGGAATATCTAATGACGGTGGCCGAGACATCCCCCTCGTTATCTCTGCGACAGCCCGCCGACTCGTTGCGACACACGGGCCGCCGGTCCCTACATGCAGGGAGCGACTTTTCCCATAAATCCCAAGCCCCTCTACGGCCCCTGCTTGCCTCCGGGCGTTCGACAGTCGATGGTAACATCGAAAATCGACTCGTCGTCGTCCACGGCAGCCTGTTTGTCTTTGGTGATGTCCATGGTTCAGAAATCGTCGTCAGCGATGCCGTGAATATTCAAGGCAATGCGGTCGATTCCTCCATCCATATCGGTCTCAAGCAATACATGATGCGCAAGCTCAAACACCATCTGGGGGAGCTGACGGATGGGCTTCAGGATTTGGAACTCACCTCCCAGGCCATTCCGCACCGAGAGTTACCTAGGCTCATCGCGGGACTCGTGGCCGAACAGTTTAAGGGCGTGGATCAATCGCTCGCCTGGTTGTCAGAAGCCTTTAGATGGCCGGGACTGCGATGGGATTTGGCCTACGAGCGCCTCATTGATACCGTTGCGGCGCATTGGTCTGCGGTCGGAGAGTCTCCGCACGAATGGCTGGGTGCGCTCACAGCACTGAGGGAACGCCTCGTAAAGGTCGAACCACAGCGGGTAGTTGAAGAACACGGATCAGGTTTGGATTCCGTGGCCTCCCGCATTCAAGATCTCTGGAACAGTTCTCTGGACAGCACCGGCCCCGTTTCCATCGGCAATGCCCACAGTTCCTCCATCCGAGCCCAATCCCTTGTTGCTCATGGAGCCGTGATTGGGGGATTTACCATGGTGGAGCACAACGCCCGCGCGGTACAGTTGGGTCGCGACTTGGCGCCGGAAACCAGCATCGCCACTAAAATCGGTCACATTGAAGCCGACCTGGTGTTTCCTGGTGTGATACTGGCTGCGGGATCGTACCGATGTCGGATCCGGCGTCATCAAGTCGGACTAGCATTCGGCCCGAGGTTTGACCCACCCCAGATCGGAAATCGCGTTGACCACAAAAGAAAACCGCTCGCTGTGCAGGATTCGGAAATTATGCGTTGAATATCGAGGTTTGGTGAGCCTCGTGTCGATGGCTGGCCAGCCGGGGCAACCGGAACGATGCTGTAGCATGTCACCCCCAATTCGGGTGAATCAGCCATCCTCGTACGCCACCAAGCCCGACGGGAGATTATAGCATGCTGGAAATCATGGCCACCGGTCCGTTCAAGAAAGCGTCCACTGAAGTCCTGAATCTCGCGAGTCAACTTATCCCGGCAAACACGCTGCTTGTCGCCATCAACGACGGCAAAACCAACCGCATCATTCAAGTATTTAATCGAAACGAAGTGCTGGTCGAAGAATGCGACGTCACATTCGCGGAGTCCTACTCCGGCCGTGTATGCAGCCAAGAGCGGGGCAGCCTCATCATTGAAGACACAGCCGTACACCCGTTGACCAAAGACCTCATGATTACCAAAAATCTCGGCAGCCTCAGCTTCTTGGGCGTTCCCGTCTCGCTTCGAGACGGCCGACGCGTGGCCTCAATCTGCGCGCTGAACCGAACCCCCTATCAATTCCAAGACTTCGACGGCCAGGTCCTTCAGGCGGCCGCAGAGTTCCTCGCCCATGTCGCCGCTTTAGAACGAACCACGTATCGTGACTCCGTTACCAATGCTTACACTCGACACTATTTGGCTAACGTTTTTGGACGTTGGGTTAGATCCGGTACCAACGCCATCGCGACCCTGGTCATCGACGTGGGCTCGGTCGATGTTTTCCGTAGTTTAGAGGGATTCGGCGGCAGTGAGGCGCTGCAGCAAGCCATCGTGGAGAGACTTAGACTCTGCCTAAATCCTGAAGATTTGCTGGCCCGGCTTAGCGAGACCGAGTTTGCGGTGATGTGCAAGAGCGATGAGCGGTCCAGCCATGTCCTAGCGTCGTCCATTCTTAAACAATTTCGCGAGCCGATGACACTGGGTTCACGGAGATATTTCCTATGGCCCCACATCGGGATCGCCCATCACTCCTCCACCGTAAGCGATGGCCACCAGTTGCTGCAGCAAGCCACCATGGCCGTCTATCTGGCCAAGACGCAAACCCAGAATCGCATCGGCGTGTTTGTGCCCGAAGAAGCTCTACAAGTGGCGCGACGTCTCGACATCGCCGGTCGTCTGTACCAAGCACTAGACCGCCATGAGTTTACGCTCGCGTTTCAACCCAAGTTCCGCACCACCAGTATCGACTACCCATGTTCCGTGGAGGCTCTAATCCGGTGGAAAAGCGACGGGGAGTGGATCAGTCCCTGTGAGTTCATACCGGTCGCCGAAGAGACCGGCCTCATTGACTCCATCGGTCGTTGGGTATTGGGGGAGGCCTGCAAGCAGGCCTGTCGTTGGCAGAAAGACGGCCACCCCACCGCCGTATCAGTCAACATTTCGCCGAAGCAATTTGAAGGCCAGGACATCTATGACACCATCCAGTCGGTGCTGGACGAGACCGGGCTCGACCCGCAATATCTCTGCATCGAAATTACGGAGGGGCTCCTCATCCGCAACTCCGAAGGCGTCTCCACGACATTGAAGAAAATCCGCGACTTGGGCGTCAAAATTTCCATCGACGACTTTGGCAAAGGCTTTTCGTCCCTCGCCTACCTGACCCGTTTCGCGCCCACGGAACTCAAAATCGACCAGTCCTTTATACAAGAAATGTTAACGGACCCTCGATTCAAGGCTATTGTCGCGGCCACAATAAATTTGGCTCACAACCTCAACATGGAAGTTGTGGCTGAAGGGGTGGAGACAGTTCAGCAGATGGCGGAACTAGAGACGCTGGGCTGTGATACCCTGCAGGGATACTTATTGGCCCGACCCATGCCGGCCGCACAATTTGAAGAATGCTTTTTCACGATGGCACGTCCCAAAAAGCCGGCAGAGCGACCTGCTCGTACCGCCGCACAATAGGGGACTGCGATGTGAGGCGAAGGTCGCTCTAACCAGCCCCGCCTGTGTTGTCTACTATAACAGTCGGAAGACCGCTCCAAGGACCGCATTCCTCTCAGTAGGTACCGCGGTCCGCATCTCTTTCCTTCACATTTCGCAAATAGGGTCCCGCATAGGATTTGTCGCGAATATACGTCCACGAACCGCGCGGGTTCTTGCTCTTGAGGCTTGGCATGCAGGCATCATGCACCACCTCCTGATAGGCAAGATGCGATCGCCAAATGATCACCGCAGTCGGATCAAGCGCATACGGGTCGGCCGGCTCGCGGCAAATAAGACAGGCCACGGCATCGCCGGGGTAGATCACCTCGCGCCGCGGATAGAGCGCAATCACTTTGCCCACGGATTCGCCTCCTTTCACAACAAAATTTCAACCGTTCAATTCTAATGCAAAAAAATGCCCCGCTCATTGGCAAGTGGTGGAGCGCTTGGAAATATGCCTGAGGCAGGAAAGCGTATCATGGGATCGTAAGACTCGCGAATCGTCCCAGGAGGTGTCGTCATGAATTGGATATTTGATCCAAACGAAGCCGCTTGGATGGAAAACCGTTTAAAAAACTTTTGGAGCCGGGCCTTGGCCGGTATCGCTCCGTCGGGTTTTCCCGCCTACGGCCGGCTCTTGCATCCCGCCAGGGCCGACGACGGACAACCGGTCCGCTGGAGCGCGGTGGCCCAGCAAAACGGAACCGACTTGAGCCCGTCGAGCGATTTCCTGCATGTGGCGCTCCCGGAAAAATCCCTGAGCGGGAGACCCGTCTGGACAGGCCATGCCCCCCGCATCGGAACGTTGGAGAGCCCCCTGGCCGAGCGTCTCACGGAACTGCTGAAGGCCCATACCACCACCCCCAGCCATGTCTCATTCGGACTCTGGGACGGCCTCGGATGGGATCGTACAATGCGGGTCAGCCCCGGCCATGCCTCCGAACCGGTTCCCGATCCCATCCCCCAAGACGTGCGCGGCGGTCCGCGCATCCGCATCCCCGGCCGCGACTATCTCTACTACAGCGGGCCCGTCGAAGAGGCCTTGGCATGGATGCCGACACAGCATCAGACCCCGCATCTATGGTGGCCCAAGGATCGGGCCTGGGCCGTGGCAGGCGACGCGGACCTGCCGTGGACCATCATCGCGGGAAGCCAGGACTTGATTGACCAGTTGGCCCAGGACCCCGTTCTGGAGGTGCTCGCGATTGCCGAGGATGCTCGGCTGGACAGCCAGCCCCGCTGGCTGGACGCCTGGATTGCCCAAGCCGTTCAAGACCTCATGGCGTCGCGCGAAGCGACCGTCGATACGCCGTTGGGCTCGGTCTCCTTCCGGATATCCGGCGACGGCCAATGGTTGGAGTCGGGCGGGGGCCGGACCGGTCTGCACACGGACCATCGCCGGAAATCGCTTGAAGAACAGTTGACTTCCTATGTGCGTGGTCATATCATCAGCGGCCTGCGCCTCTACGATTAGCCGATGCCGGAACAAGAAGAGAGGCGGCCGATGTCTTGACCGGCCACCTCTCCATCACACGTTCCACCCTACAGTGCTTCGGCAAACCAGTCGTTCACGCGTCTCACCACGTCGACACGCAGGCTGGGGCGGGACCCCAGCCAGAGCCCCACGTGGCTTTCGTCGGGATAGCGGACGAAGGTCACATCCTGACCTCGCGCCTTCAGGGCAGCGTAAAATTCCTCTGTCTGGCCGATCGGGCAGCGGTCGTCCCCTTCCGCATGGTACAAGAGCGTCTTGGTCTTCACGTTTTGCACATAGGCCAAGGGAGACATGGACCACAGGTGCGCCATGTCCTCCCAAACGGTGGCGGCATGCTGCAGCGGCCCCCAATACCAGCCGATGTCTGAGGTACCATGGAAGCTGACCAAGTTGGAGACACACCCGCCCGGGGCGGCCGCCTTAAATCGATCGGTGTGGCCGATGACCCACGTGCTCATGAATCCGCCGTAACTATAACCGGTCACACCCATACGGGCCGGATCGGCGTAGCCGCGCTCAATGGCTGCGTCGACAGCCGCCATCAAGTCCTCATAGTCCTTATGGCCCCAGGCGTTAATCACGGCATTGGCAAATTCCCGGCCATAGGTGTCGCTGCCGCGCGGATTGACGTAGAGAACCGCCAGACCCTTGGCAGCCATCGCTTGGTTATCAAACTTGAATCCATATCCAAAACTCCCCCGCGGCCCGCCATGAATCTCGAGCACCAGCGGATACGGCCCTTCTTGACCCGAGGGATCCGGAGGCAACTGCAAAAAGCCCTCCACGGCCCAACCGTCGGCTCCCGTGAAGAAGAACGGCCGCACGGGACGGATGTCCCACGACGCACTCAGTTCCTGGTTGACCGTCGTCAGTTGGTGCTCCTGGCCTTGTGGGTCGAGCCAATAGAGCTCGTCCGGCGTCACCGAGTCGCTGGAGGTATAGAGCACCGAACCGTTGTCGGCTTGGGCATATTGGCCCACCGCCATGCGGCCCTCGGGTGTGACCATGCGCATCTCCCCCGACTCCCGGTCCACCTCGTAGAGTCGCGACATCCCCTTGTCCGTGGCCAAAAACCGGACCGCGCGGCCTGACGCGGTAAAGGCGGGTCCCGATGCGCTCACCGCCGACCTGAGGTCGCTGTGGGCCATCGACAGGGCGGGCCGATCGAAATGCGGCACCAGGTCTTTGGCGCCGCCGCCGGCTGCTCCCACCTGCCACAAGGACACGGTGCCATCTGCCACCAAATCATCCCGGGAGGCCAAGAAGACCAGCTGCTGGCCATCCGGGCTGAATGACGGGAAGAGCGTCATGCCGCGCCCGTTGAACACGGTGCGGGTTTCTCCGCTGGCAATGTCGGTGACGAACAAATCTTGAATAAAGACCAGCGTCTCGTCCGCATGTGCCGCGGTAAAGGCCAACTGGCGGCCGTCCGGCGACAAAGCGGATGTCAGAATCGCACCCGGACGGGACAGGATGCGGCGATGGGACGCGCCATCCAGCGAAACTTGCCAAATCTCCGTAGTCACAGGATCCACCAACCCAGAGCCGTCCGCCTTATAGCGCGGGGACGTGTAGATCCGAATGCCATCGGTACTCTCGTCGACCTTAACCCGGGCCACCAAGAGGGTCTGGCCGTCCGGAGACCAGTGCAGGCTTTCGCCCAGCGCCTTTTGCTCGAACAGCGTCTGGATGTCCACGTCGGCACCCTGCCTGTCTTCCCTCTGCGCGAGAATGTCATCCACCCGCGCCACCGAAATATGGCTCATTTTGTCATGGCTGGCCACCCAGGCGATGTGGTGTCCGTCCGGGGATAAAGCCAATCCCCGGGCGTTGTCCCCGGGACTTTTCAAGGAACCGGCCTTCTGGGCGGTCAAGTCCATGATATGAATGGCACGATGATAGCGATCCTGGCTTTCGTCCGCCTCCTCGACGAAATATGCCGCGATGCGGCCATCCTGGGAGATAAGGGGGTCATGAATGGTTTTCAGGCACCAGTAATCCTCTGCCTGGACGGGACGCTTGACCTTTGCTGTTGCCATAGCACACCTCTTTCTGATGACGTAGGAAAGAGCCGGTCTGACATAAATCCGGCGTGCACGGAAGTTGTCCGCGATGGT
>JAJZBJ010000112.1 GCA_021798975.1 Bacillota bacterium
CGACTACGGCGGCAGCATCACCCTGAACGGCAACGTCACCCAAACATCGGGTACCGGCCTCGCCATCGCCGCCTTCAGTGCCAACGGCCGGCCCACCTCGGGCACGGCCGGATCCATCACCTTGAATGGCCACGTGACGGTCAACAGTTTGCTCTATGCACCCGACAACAATATCACCTTAAACGGCGACATCCGCGTCAATGGGGCGGTGGTCGGGTACCACGACACCTTGAACGGCAATGTCGGTGTCACATACAGCGGATCGGAAGTCGCCGCCGCGCCCGTACAGCAAGTGGCGCTGATTCAATGAGACGGTTCCGGGATCGATCCGGGCAGGCCGTCGTCGAAATGGCGCTGGTCCTGCCCATTCTGGTGCTGTTCATTCTCGGCATCGTCTCCTACGGCCTCTACATCAATGCGGTGGACACGGTACAGCAGGCGGTGCGGCTGGGCGCACGCTCAGCCGCCTTGGGCGACACTTTGGGTTGTCCCGGGGACTCGGCCGAGACCGAGTTGGGCCAGGGCAAGCCCGCCACCGTCTATGGCGTGGTTGATGACCAATTGAACAATAATAAGGCGCTCAGTCCCACCAGCGGCGGCACCCCGCTCCCGGTGGTGAGCTACGCGGCCGTTATCGGCAACCAAAGCAATGCCCAACAGAACGACATCTTGATGACGGTGGCCTATGCCTACCACCCGGTCATCCCCATCCCCGGACTCTTGCCGGGCACGGTGGAAATCGCCGAAACCTATCAAATGATGGTAGAGACCCCCGCGCCGTCGAATGCCCTGACCACCACGGAGCCCACGGCTGCACCGTATGATGAGTCCGCCCAATGGACCAATCCGGCCCCGCCTAGTTCCAATGTGTCATACTTGGTAGAACCCGGCGGGTGTCAAGCCTAAGGGGTCTGAGGAGGATAATCGGTGTTTTCAGTCTATATGGCCGCCGAACCGGCACTCGGCGACGCATGGGAAGAATGGCTCCGCCAGCATCCGGACGATGTGTTGCTGGTCGGCCGGACCCAAGACCTGTCCGAGGCGGTCCGCGATTGTCGCCGCGACCTGCCGGGAGTCCTTTTGCTGGATGACCAAGTGCTCGCCCAAGACAGTCTGGCCCTCGCCCCTCTCGCCGACCTGTCCTGCCCCATCGTGCTGGTGGGCCAGCCCGACGGCGGGGACGCAGCGCGGCGGGCGTTAGCGATTCGCGCCAAGGACCTTATCCCGCTGCACCACTGGCCGGAAGAACTGTTGGTATCGCTCAAGAAAGCGGCCCTGCCGCTCTATCCCCGCGACCGCCAGGATGCCCAGGTGCTGGCCGTATTCTCCTCCAAAGGCGGCGTCGGGAAGACCACCGTGTCGGTCAATTTGGCGGCCTCGCTGGCCGAGCGCACCCACGACGCGGTGATTGTGGTCGACCTAGACCTGGCCTTTGGCGACGTCTCCACGATGCTGGGTCTAGCGCCGGAGACCACCATTTACGACTTAACCTCCGGCCCCATCGACAGCGCACGGGTGCGCCAAGCGGTCCAGTCGGTGACCAACCGGCTCTCGGTACTGGCCGCCCCGCTGGCCCCTGAGCAGGCCGAGGACGTCACCGGAAACCTGCTGGTGCGGCTCCTGGAGGTGCTGAAAGACGAGTATGCCTACGTCATTCTCGACCTGGCGCCCGGATATCACGAGATTAATGTGACGGCGCTGGATTTGGCGGATGTGGTGCTGACCCTCTGTACCCCCGATGTGGTCACCTTGCGGGCGGTCGGGCAAGCGCTCACCCTATTCCGCGAAGATTTCCGCTATCCCGCCGATAAGGTGCAGCTGGTGTTAAACCGCACCGGCAGCCGGACCGGGATTGAACGCTCGGACGTATCCCGCATTTTGAAAAGCCCAGTCCAATACGAGCTGCCGAGCGCGGGGTCTTTGCCGGTTCGAGCTGCCAACCAAGGCACCGCCTTTGTGCAGGCCGAACCCTCCTCACCCCTGGCGCAAGCCATTTTCAGCCTCGCCGACAACGTAGCCAAAGTGCGCGAGGATGCCTCCGGAGCTAGCCGGCGTACGGCTAAGCGAGGCGGCTGGATGCGCTCCCGCCGCTCCTAACGCGCCCATACGGCCCATTTGCCGGCCCGGGCGGCCTCATGAAAGTGGCTGCGGGTGAGATACCCAGCGAGATTGGCGGTCAACTGTCCTTGGGGCCACAGCACCAGCGTGACGTGGTCGGACGAGAAATCGCGGGCCAGTTGGCGCTCCCGCGCACCCGCTCCAATCATGGCCACATATTGCTGAAAGCGACGGCCGTTGGCGAGAAAGAAGTCGGATCGTCCGTCCAGAAACACCCCGTGCATGTGATGAGCAATGAGATAGCCGCCGACATCCACCGGAGCCAGCACCACCCCATGCGATCGTTGGTTGACCCAGGACACTAGCTGCCGTGGCACTTCAGGGGCTGTGTAGTGCGATCGGGTTTGCATGCCGAAGCCCATGCACAGGACCAGGGCCAGCAGACCGGCCGCTCCCAGGCCGATGCGTGTGGCGGATTCCCCCCGGGTACCGAGGAATTCCCGGCGCCGATCATCCCGGCCCAGCCCATAGGCCCACCATAAGATGAAGACTTCCCCGAAGTAGGTTACCATCCGCGCCTCTTCAAAAAACGCCACTGTCGTCCCCAGCATCCATACATCTAAAAGCCACGGATACCGCACCCCGCTCCGGGCCCGCCACATCCAGGAGAGAATGATGGCGGCTGCCCAGACCAGAAAGATGGTCTGATGGAAGTTGACCGATTGCCATTCCTGGATATAGGTTGTAATCCAGTGGTTATGATCCAGCCACCAGGCGTACGTTAACGTCCGCAGATGGAAGGGGGTGAAGAGAACCGCAGCCGCAACCGGCCCCAGAATCCCCCCGGTCAAGGCCCATCCCGCATCCCGCCATTCTTTCCGCGCTACGCGGCGAAGAGCTTCCAAGCCCGTCAAGGCCGGGATGAGGAGCCAGCTGCCATGAATATTAGCCCAGATTACCGTGAGGGGCACTAAAAGAGCGAGCCAGCGGACATCGCGCCGCGCCCGCCACAAAATCCCCAGCAGCAGCGGAAAGGCGATGTACGAAAACATTTCGGCGCGCAGTTTGACGGTAAAGGGAAATACAAAGGCCGCGTACACGAGATACAAGCCCGCCTTAATCTCGATGGACAGTTTAGGGGCCAATGTTGCCATGGCCCAAAACAACGCGGCGGCCATCAGAAGCTCCAGGGCAAAGAGAATCATCAAAAACACCAAGGGCGTCTGGTGGGGATTCAGATGGTAGAGAATCCACTCCCATCCCCATTCCAGGTTGACCCAGGTCTTCCCCCCGAGCCCGGAACCATTCCAGGCCGCGGGGTTTTTCATCAGCAGCTGATGATGCACGGCCATCCACTGCCCCGAGGCCCACACCCACCAAAAATCGCCCCGCAGTCCCCGGCGCATGAAGTCCAGCATCGGCACGAACCATGCCAGTCCCATGAGAACCCCTAGGGTATAGACGCGGTAGCGCGGGATCCACCAGGATTGGATCCGAGAGGCGGCATGGGGCATATCCTTGGCGGCGGCCATCGCATCTAATCCTTCTTTCGGTGTCATTTCCTCCTATTCTACGCGCTTCCCGAAGAGCTCCCCAAACCACTGGACGGTTTCAGTCACAACAGTTAAACGCCATTTCTCGTAAAAGAGGAGTCAGAGCCGAAGTGTCGAACAGTGTCGGTCAAGGAGGTATTTAGACCGTGCGGTTGATTTGGCTGGCCTTGATTTATGGCATCCCGATATTCATGCTGTGCCATTGGGCTTGGGACTTGTTGGCTCGAGACGCCAAGAGCCCCTTGGCGCGGGTGCTGGCCGCCTTTCACGTGGCAGTGGCTGTGCGGCTCTTCGTGGTCTATGCCATGCAGGTTCTTCCCATCCAGTGGGCTCCGAAACTGCTGCGTTGGGGATTTTCGCCGGCCGGCCTGATCGTGGCGGTGCTGGCATTTCTGCTCTACCTGCGCATCATGCCGGAGCGCGACCGGGTGGCGCGGTGGGGGTGGGCGGCCTACTTTCTCTTCATTCCCGCCGCCGCGATCGCGCTATTGCCAGTGCACAGCTTCATGTATTCCGTATTCCAGCGACAGGGCCTATGGGTCAAGCCGCTCTCGACCACCCACTCCGAACTGATGGGCATCGCGATTCTGATCTATGTGGCCATCCTGGCAGCCGGTCTAGCCTATCTGCGGTCCCGGACCAGCCACCCCAACGTGCGCGGCCGACTCACCGGCGTTCTCTGGGCCACCCTCGTGCTGTTCGCCTCGAACGCCATCTTTGGTGTCGTCCTGCCGGGCAGCCACACCCCCTGGATGCCCCCCTTCGCGAATATGGCGGGGTTCGTGCTATGGGCTGTCATCGTCCGCCTGACGGTGCGCCGCTATATGCTGGTCCCCTCGCGCGTTGAGCGCTACCATCGGCTATTCGAACAAAACCCCGCCATCATGGTGCTGACCGACACCAACGGGGTGGTCATCGACCTCAACGAGTCCGCCGTGGAACTGCTGGGCAGTCCGCGCCACCTGAGCGACATCCTGCCCGAAGAGCGACGCAGCCAGGATTGGACCGAAATCCAGAAGGCGCTAACCCAAGACACCCGCATGCATCGGACCGACCAGCGCATCCTGGGCCTGGGGGATGACCTAAGGGTGGTCACGATGAAGGCCGACAGCATATTCCTCGGCGAGCGCGCCTACTGGGCGTTCTTGCTGCACGACATCACCGGGCTGCGAGCCCAAAAAGACTTGGCCGAACAGATGGCCTTAAAGGACCCGCTGACCGACTTAGGCAATGCCCGTGCGTTCCGCCAAGCGTTCGAGACACTGGCCGCCGGGCCCCTCGAAGGCGCGGCCATCTTGTTCCTCGACCTCGACAACTTTAAAGACATTAACGACTCCTTAGGGCATCTGGTTGGAGATTCGGTGATTCAAGAGGTGGGCCGACGGTTGACGAACGTGTTCCGCCCCGAAGATCTGGTGACGCGCTTCGGCGGCGACGAATTTGTGGTGCTGTTGCGGCGCATCTCCGCCCACCACACGGAAGACATCCTGGAGCGGGTCATGCACGAGTTCACGGCTCCCGTGCAGATCGACGGCATGCCTCCCGTAGCCGTCCGGGCCAGCATTGGTTTAAGCCGCTTCCCGGAAGACGGAATCGACCCGGAACTGGTGCTCAACCGGGCGGATCAGGCCATGTACGACGCCAAGCGGGCCGGAAAGAACCAATATCGGGTGTTCCAGCAGCCGGAAGCTTCCTCCTCCTAAGGCCCCTGCCCCCGATCCATGCGATAATGTCGGTGACACCACCCGAGGGGAAGGAAGGCGCCTCCATGGACTTTAATTTGTCACCGGAAATCATTCAAATGAAAGCAATGGTACGGGATTTCATTCGCGAGCAAGTCGAACCGCTGGCTTCCACGATTGAATCGGAGGATCGGGTGCCCGAGTCCCTGCTCCAACAGTCCCGAGAGCTCGGATTGTTTGGACTGTCCATTCCCGAAGCCTATGGCGGGCTCGGCCTCTCCATGGTGGACAAGTGTGCTGTATTCGAGGAACTGGGCCAAACCATCAATGGCTACACCACGATCCTGGGCGCCCATAATGGCATCGGCTCGGTCGGCATCGTAGCCTTCGGGACTGATGAGCAAAAGACCCGCTACCTGCCCAAAATGGCCCGCGGTGAATGGATTGGCGCCTTTGCCCTGACCGAACCGGAGGCGGGCTCGAATGCCGCCGCGTTGAAAAGCCGGGCGGTGCGGCGCGGCGACCGCTACGTGATAAACGGGCAAAAGATTTACACCACCAACGCCCCCGAAGCGCAGGTGTTTACGGTCATGGCCGCCACAGACCCGGAACGGGGCCCCAAAGGCATCACGGCGTTCATCGTCGAGAAGAGCTTTCCGGGATTCCGGGTGGGGACGGTGGAGAAGAAGATGGGGCTTCACGGCTCCCATACCGCCGCGCTCTTCTTCGAGGATCTGGAAGTACCGCAAGAAAACGTCCTCGGCCGGGAGGGTGAGGGGTATGTCAATGCGCTGAAGATTTTGGCCAACGGCCGGGCCGGTCTGGCCGCCCGATCGCTGGGATCCTGCCAATACCTCTTGGACCGCTCCCTCCGGTACGCCCAAGAACGGCATCAGTTCGGGAAGCCGATCTTTGAGCAGCAAATCATCCAGCACTATCTCGCCGACATGGCGACCGAAATCGAGGCGCTCCGGGCTCTCACCTATCGCGTGGCCTGGCTGGCCGATCAAGGCGCCAACGTGGTGAAAGAAGCGGCCATGCTGAAGCTCTATGGATCCGAAGTCTACAATCGGGTCGCCGACAAGGCGGTGCAAATCCACGGCGGCATGGGCTACATCGCGGACTTCCCCATCGAGCGCTTCTATCGCGATGCCCGCATTACCCGCATCTATGAAGGCACCTCGGAAATCCAGAAAAACATCATCGCCGCCCAATTGAAAAAGGAGGCCGATTAGGCCTCCTGCTGGCCAACCACGGGCCCGTCCTACGACGCGGGGTCAAACCCCTCCAGCATCTGGCCATCCACGCCGGTGGTGGTGCGTCCCGCCAAGAGCGCATTCCAGACCGACTCTTCCGCCGCCTCCACCACCGCATCAAAGAGAGGGGTAATGGGGCTCGACTCTTGACCGGTCAAGAGTCCTTTGTCCTCCGTGAGGTGGCGATAGGCGGACTTCGGCGCCGTACTAAAGGCTAAAAAGATCTCGCCGCTCAAATCGTTCGCCACCGACCCCGCCCGGCTCAACCCCAGGCCAATGCGGCGGGCTAGGCGCTTCAGTTCATGGGGCCAGAGCGGGGCATCGGTGGCCACCACGCCGATGCAGGACCCGTCGGGGGGCGGGGTATCCCGGTCATCGCGGCGCCGCAGCGCTTTGAGCCCTTCCGGCAGCCGGATCTGGTAAGGCTGGCCGAAGTTGGTGTTCAAGAGCACACCCACGGTCCACACCGTGCCGTCCGCCGCCTCGACCCGGCGGGAGGAGGTGCCGATTCCGCCTTTGTACCCGAATAGGTGCATGCCGGTGCCAGCCCCGACGCCTCCTTCCTCCACGGGGCCCTCGGACACCGTTTCAAAGGCTTGCAGAATGAGCTCCTGGGGGATGGCGCGCCGCCCATCGTTCAAATAGGTGTCGTCGCATTCACCCACCACCGGCAACGGAAGCTCGTCGCCGTGGCGATACTCGGGCCGGTTGAAAAAGTGCTCCATGACTGCGTCATAGGCGACGCCCAAATTCCGGGTGCCGGTCAGCACGACGGGGCTCGCCATCAGCCCCCACTCCGTAATGGTCGCCTGTCCGGTCAACTCGCCAAAGCCATTGAGAACGTCCGTCCCGGCATAGAGCGGTTCTTTGTAGATGTCGCCGGGAGGCATAATCACGGTGGCGCCAGTGCGCTGCAGCGAAGGCTCCTCCGTCATCCAGGTCACTTGCCCCACCCGGATGCCCGGCACATCGGTGATAGCATTCAAGGGACCCGTGGGAAGATATCCTACCGTTAATCCTCGGTCGCGAAGTCTCATGGTGCATTCTCCTTTAGCGTCATTCTGCCTGCTGTCAAACCATCCTGGTCCCCTCGGCCCTACGCTTCCCTACAATCGGGGAATGACCGGCAAGACAATGTGGGAGGGATGCTCCGCATCGTGCCAAATGCTCTCATCGGCGCTGATGTAGTGCGCGGTTTCCTCGTTGGACTGGCCGGTGTTGAGGTTGCGATTCCAACGCGGAAAGCAGCTGCTGGTGACCTGGATCCGGATTCGATGGCCCGGCAGGAACACGATGCTGGTGTCCCAGAGGTCCACCGTGACAGGATACACCGTACCCGGCTCCAGCAACCGGGACTCATCCATACCCTCCCGATGCCGCATCCGCACGATGCCATCCACCACATTGTAGGAGCGGCCATCGGGATGCACATCGCACAGCCGCACCACGAAGTCCGTATCAAGGGCGCTGGTCGACACCCACAGATTGGCGGTTACCGGCCCCGTCACTTCAAGCGGCTCGGCCAATGCCTGAGACGTGTAGACCAGCACATCCGGCCGTTCCTCGACCCGCGCTTGGTCCACCGGCCCGGATCGGTACTCCGCAGACAACAGTGTGCTTCCACCCCAGGTGAGCACGGGATGGGCCGGGTCATAGACATAGTGGTCGGGCCTCTCCGATAGCGGGACGGTCTGGCTGAGTCGGCCGTCTCCCGCCACGGTCTCGGCCTGCCCCCCGCTGTGCAGATACCAGGGGGTGTAGACGGTCTCCGACAAAGGCCATTCTGAGACCGACTTCCAACGGTTCGCACCCATCATAAAGAGTTTGATGGGCATCTCATCCAGCATCCCGTTGTCCATGCCCTTCAAGGTGGCGTCATACCAGCGGCGATGCCGGGTGGTGCGATCTTCTTTCAGATCGAGCAGCATGTCATTGGCGCCAAATCCGAAGCTGAGATCCCCGGCGCTGCTGGTAAAGTTGCCATGCGTCCAGGGCCCCATCACCAATTGGGCGGGACGGCCAGCGGCCCGGAAGCGCTGGAAGGCTTCGATGGTGCTGCGGGTGAAGATGTCGAACCATCCGCCCGTAAAGAGGCCGCTCACCGTCATGTGGTCATAGTGGGGGCGAATGGAGACCCGCTCGGCGCTCTCGCGGGGATGGGTGATGGTTTCAAAGAACTGCGGCAAGAGGCCCGATTGCTTAAGGGGCGCATAGTCCGTCAGGGGCAAATCCCAAATATGCTCTGTGGGAAGGTGGTCAATCGCCTGAATGAGCTGATAGAAGCGGATCGGGAAGTCGGGCTCCCGCCCGGCCTGGCGGGCAAGTTCAGCCGGCGCCAATAGGAGATGCCAGGTGGCGGAGAGCCCCCACTCCAGCGCTCCGCCCCGAAACACCAGCCCTTCGGACGGCTCATCGAACACAATGCCGGGCGCCACGGTCTTTAAGGCCGGATGTCCGCTGGCCGCGGCCGCCAACTGGGTAAAGCCGAAATACGAGGCCCCGAACATGCCCACCGCACCCGTCGACCCGGGAAGCTTCGACGCCCAATCAATCGCGTCATAGCCGTCCAGAAACTCCTGCTCAAAGAGACGCACCTCGCCGCCGGAAGCAAACCGCCCCCGCACATCCTGCACCACCACGATATATCCCGATTCGGCCAGCGCCAGGGGATCGAGATAGTAGAGGTAGGGCGTGTCTTTACCATAGGGCAGACGCGTCATGACCACCGGATAGGCGCCGGGTTCCGCCGGACGAAAGATATTGGACATCAGTACGACCCCGTCCCGCATCGTACAGGGCACATGGCGTTCGAACACCACAGTCATGGATTCAGCCTCCCATCTCCCAAACCGTGCGCCAGGAAAAAACAGCCGGCCCTCGAGGGCCGGCTATTCGGTTATTTGGTGTAGTGCCAGTAGTTGGGCATATAGAGGTCTTCGATCGGGTTAAAGGTCGAAGCCACGCCCTTCAGGTTGGACGCCGACTCATTCAGGTTGGCCATCCAGGGGAACCACAGATACGGCACGTCCTTGACGGCATACGCCTCATATTGGAACAGCGCCTGCATGTTTTGCGACACCGTACCCGGCAGGTAGGACTTTTGAATCAGCTTATCCATGGTGGGACTGCTGTACCCGCCGGCGTCGGCGGCCGCACCGGTCTTGAAGAGCTCGCCGCCGGTGGGATAGAAGTCCGGCTGATAGGTCCAGCCAGCCCCCCAGTAGGCCGCGTCCCAGTTGGCCGGGTTGCCGTGGTCGGTCGCCACTAGGCTGCTGAAAGGCATGGACTGGAGCGTAATTTTGATGCCC
>JAJZBJ010000113.1 GCA_021798975.1 Bacillota bacterium
GCAAAACGCATTTGCTGAGGCTGGGCCAAGGATGATATACTAATCGAGTCGCGCCCGTAGCTCAGTGGATAGAGCGCCTGACTACGAATCAGGAGGCCTTAGGTTCAAATCCTAACGGGCGCACCATTAAATTAAGAAATAGGACAACGATTTTGAGATATTGCGGAAGTCGCCGAGAAGGGCGGCTTTTTTGGTTTGCGCCCCCGGGTCCGGGGCACGGCAAGAGGTCGTCCGTTGCCGCGCCATTTCTCGAAGCCGAGGGGTGGTGTGGCCGTGCCCTACGGCAGCATGTAGCCGGCAGCCAGGTAGATGGCATACCAGTCTTCACGGGACAGGTGGACGTCGCTCGCCGCAACACAATCCCGTAGCCGTCGCACGTTCATTGTCCCAATGATGGGCTGCATGCGTGCGGGATGCCGCAAAATCCACGCCAGCGCAATGGTGGTATTGGTTGTGTTGTACTTCTGAGCCATTTCATCGATGGCGTGATTGAGATTCGGAAACTTCGGGTTGCCTAAGAATACCCCGTCGAAAAATCCATGGAGAAATGGCGACCAGGGCTGCACCGTGATGTCATGCAACCGGCAATAATCGAGGACGCTGCCGTCGCGCATAACCGACCAATTGTTTTCCATATTCATGTTCATGCCCTGAGCGACCATCGTGGCGTTGGTGATGCTGAACTGAAGCTGGTTGGCGACGATGGGTTGTTTGATGAATTTTTGCAGCAGCGCTATTTGCATGGGAGTGTGGTTAGAAACGCCAAAATGGCGCACTTTGCCGGCCGTTTCCAATGCATCAAATGCCGACGCAACCTCTTCGGGTTCGACCAGCGCGTCCGGACGATGCAAGAGCAGCACGTCAAGATAGTCGGTATTCAGTCTCTTCAAGATCCCGTCGACGGCGCGCAGGATGTGCTCTCGGGAAAAATCGTACATGTTGTCGCGAAGACCGCATTTGGACTGCAGGATGACCCGCTCCCGGATGGCGGGAGACATGGCGATGGCGTCGGCGAATACCTTCTCCGAAGGAATATCGTCTCCATACACGTCTGCATGGTCGAAAAAGTTGGCCCCGAGCGCCAAGGCCTCCTCCACGAAACGTTGGGCGTCAGCGGGCTTCAACGTGTCCATACGCATGCAGCCGACTGCGATGACCGGAACTTCCAGATTGGTTGGTCCCAAGGTGATATGTCGCATCCAAATTCCTCCTGAAGGTAATGCTTCAATTGTGGCACAGGTACAGATGCCGCACAAATCGAGCCTACGGGCCAGGCAATGGCGGTTCTCGGGTCTTTAAGTCCATAGAGAAATCCCCCATTCAGCGGCAGCCGAATGAGGGAGAGGCACCCAAGACTTTCGGTGGGCAGGACCGTCGCGATGGATGGGCTGCGCCCATGCGTCCTGTCCCAATCTGTTTAGCGCGAGGTCAGTTCGTCTTTGCGGGCTTGATATTCCTCGGCGTCAATCTCGCCACGGGCATAGCGTTCGCGTAAAACTCCCAGGGCCCGGTCAAAGCGGGTCCAGTGACCCCTCCGGAACACGATAAATGCCACGAGCAACACCAAGAGAAGCGGGAACAAGAAAAAAGGGAACGGGGGAAACGGGGGAAACCCTCCAAAGTATCCGTGAACCCACATCAATAAACACGTCCTTTCGATTGTCAGTTAACCGGGAACCCTGAGGCAGGATTCGGCCGACTTGCTACGGGACCTATCCTAGCGCCCAATTATTGAGGCATTGTTGAGGAATCGTGTGGATTGTCTTGAATCCGTGTCATGGGGCTCCGGGCTTGGTAGGATATGAGCAAGGGAAGGTGAACAGCATCACACAGGAGCGGCTATTAATCGTTGAGGATGATTTGGACTTGGGGAAGATGATGGGTGACTACCTGGCCCAGGAAGGATATCGGGTAGATTTTGCCCGCGATGGCGCGTCGGGCTTGGAACTGTGGCGGACCACCCATCCCGACCTCGTCATCGTCGATTGGATGCTGCCGCAGGTGAGTGGCTTGGACATTATTAAAGCTGTGCGCGGGGCCGGTCAGACACCCATTTTAATGGTGACTGCCCGCGGCGAAGATCCTGACGTCGTGGTGGGGTTGGAGATGGGCGCCGACGACTATCTGGTCAAACCGGTGAGCCTGCGCCAGCTGTCTGCGCGTGTGAGGGCGATTTTGCGGCGAACCCGAACGGGGCCTGGCCTCTCGGATGTGGCCGAATTTGGCGCGCTGCGCATCGACTTTTTGGGACAGACCGTCGCTGTCGACGGAGTAGAGGTGTTGCTTACAGCCATGGAATTTAAGATTTTGGCCGTCTTGGCACGCCATCCCAACCGGGTGTTTTCGCGTCTCCAATTGATGGAGACGGCCCTGGGTGAGTACTACGAAGGCTACGAGCGCACCATTGACAGCCACATGAGCCGCATCCGCACGAAGCTTGGCCTTAAATCCGTGGTCCAAACCGTCTACGGCAGCGGATATAAGCTCGTGCCCCAAGGGGACTGAATCACATGGCGCCTTCGAGACGACACGGTGGACGCGGACCTCACCGGGGCGGACCGCCGCTCCGCTGGCTATGGGCTTGGATGCTGGTCGTGGTAGCGGTGGTGGCGGCCACCTGGAATGACCACGGGATGAATGGCCAGCACCACAATCCTATCTTGCTTGTGATTCTTTTGGTGACCACCGCCACCGTGAGTTATGTCACCTTGCGGTTTACGCGCCGTCTTTACCGGCTCCGCCACGCAGTGGAGCAGATTAGCCTGCGCGACCTCACCGCCAGGGTACCCGTGGAAGGAAAAGACGCCGTGTCTGCACTCGCGCAATCCTTTAACCGGATGGTGGACCGATTGGATGCGCAAGAGCGGGTTAGACGGCAGTTTTTTGCCGATCTCGCCCATGAACTCCGCCATCCCATCGCGATTCTTTTGGGACGGTTGGAGTCTATCCAGGATGGAGTGCTGCCGTTGAACGAAGAGCAAATTCTCCACCTCCACGACATGGCGTCCGGACTTAAACGGATTGTAACGGATATGAACGAACTCTCATTGGCGGAGGTGGGGCAGCTCTCCCTGCATGTCGCGCCTCTGAATGTCGCGGAGCTTGTGGGGCAGCTTCAAGGCAACTTGGAACCCGTCGCGGAGGGCGTGGGCTTGGAGCTCATCTCCGATGTGCAAGGCGGCATGCCTGCCGTGATGGCCGACGGCGACCGTCTTCGCCAAGTGCTCACCAACCTGCTGACTAACGCCTTTCACGAGACCGCATCGGGGGGCCGGGTGACGTTAACCGCCAAGAGGTCCGGGAACCAGGCGGTCTTTGAGGTGGCAGACAATGGTCCGGGCATCGATCCGGAAGATTTGCCGCATATTTTTGAGCGGTTCTACCGGGCCGACAAAGCGCGGTCACGGGCCAGGACGGGAAGCGGACTGGGACTGGCCGTGGTGCGGAGTATCGTGGAACTGCACGGAGGGTCCACGCAGGTGACGTCCACCCCTGGCGAAGGCAGCTGCTTTGCCGTAAAGCTCCCCCTAGCGGAATCTCAAACGGACACCACTCAATAAAAATGGTGGGTATCCACCAGGACCCCTGAGGAGTCCAGGGATCCGCGAAGCCTGTGGATAAAGCGCCCGGTTGCGAATCAGCCGGGTGCTTTCTTGCCGTCTCGTGCGCGGCGCATCTCCTTGTCGGGACGGCCTAAGCCGTGATGCGAGCCATCTGCCCTTGTTGCCGCTGTGTTTGCGGAGCTCAAAATTTCAATGATGCATCTTTTGTGATTAGAAGGAAAACTTCGGCGGAACGCGAATTCGTTGCAATAAGACCCCTGGGGATAAGAAGGGAAAGCGAGGGATTCCTGTGGCACATGAGGTGTTCACGGACGACTGGGCTATCGCATGGATGTCGGAGCTCAATCAGAGTGAGAGTTATCAAAAGGCCGCGCAGACATGGGAATGGCCCCTGGTGTTGGTGATGGAGGCTGATCCCGACGAACACATTCCCGCGGAGCGCAGTGTCTACGTAGAGCTGTATCATGGCCGTTGCCTGTCTGCCCACGTGGCGTCCGCTGAGGACTTGGCCACAGCTCCCTATGTCATAACTGCTGACCCCTATACGTGGCGGGAAGTCATGGAGGGAAAGCTTGAAGCTATCACCGGACTGATGCGGGGGCGTTTGGTCCTCACGCGGGGCAATATGGTGGTATTAGCCCGCTATGTGGCTGCCGCTAGCGAGCTGGTCAAGGCCGCGTCCCGCATTGAGTCCGTCTTTCCCGGCGAGGCACAATGAAAGCCGTTCAATATGTCGACGTCGAATCTGTGCAGGTTGGCCAGGTCGCTGAGCCGACGATCCAAACACCGGACGATGTCCTCGTGCGGGTGACGACATCCGCCATCTGCGGCTCCGACCTGCATTTATACCGCGGCCACATCCCGGGCATGGCACCCGCATCCATTATGGGCCACGAGTATACCGGTGTCGTGACAGCGGTGGGAGAGCGGGTCCGACAGGTACAGGCGGGCGACCGCGTGGTGGGGACCTTCCACGTCGCTTGCGGCGTGTGCCGGATGTGTTGTCTCGGGCAATATCACCAATGTATCCAGGGCGGCGTGCTAGGCTATGGCCTGGCCTTTGGCGACTATCCCGGCACGCAGGCTGAAATGGTTAGCGTGCCGTGGGGCGATATCAACCTGCGCAAAATTCCAGACAGCCTTCCGGACGAAAAGGCTATCTTCGCCGGAGACATTTTGACGACCGCCTATGGTGCGGTACAAAATTCGGGGCTCAAACCGGGGGAAACTTGCGCGGTCATTGGCGCCGGCCCGGTGGGGCTCATGGCGGTCATGGCGGCGCGGGTCATGGGAGCCGGCCATGTGTTCAGCATTGACCGCGATGCCGGACGCGCCCAGGCGGCCGAGTCCTTCGGGGCCATACCCGTGGATTCGAGCCGGTCCAATCCCGTTCGCCGCATTATGCAAGCCACCGCCGGATTTGGGGTGGATGTCGTGATCGAGGCGGTTGGCGGTCCCGCAACACTGGCCTTGGCGTTCCAATTGGTTCGCGGCGGCGGACGAATTTCCGCTATTGGGGTAACGGCTGAAGCCGACTGGGTCTTCCCCTTGATGAGCTCCTTGACGCGGGACATTACCTTCCGCATCGGACTCGCCAACATCCATCGCGACATAGATACGACGTTGAATCTCCTGGGCGCGGGACGCATTGACCCGACAGCGGTCGTGAGCCATCGTTTATCTTTGGATGCGGCTCCCGAGGGATATCGGTTGTATCACCAGCAACGGGCGACCAAAGTTCTGTTGCAGGTCGGCTAAAGGGGGGAATTTTAGGTGTCCGCACAAATTATGGAGTCTCCGTGGCTCAGCGAGGCGACCCGCCAGTTCCTGCAGCGGAGCGGGAAGCTTCTCATCGCCAACAAGTGGACGGAGGCCGCGAACGGAGGCCATTTTTGGGTCAAGGATCCCACCAGCGGCCAAGACCTCGTGGAGGTGGCGCGGGCGACCGCCGTCGATGTCGATCGAGCGGTCCAAGCAGCGGGCAAAGCTTATGAGGGACGATGGAGCCGCCTGAGCCCGGCCGAACGGGCCCGTCTGCTGTGGCGATTGGCCGACCTCATCGAAGAGCACGCGCAGGAGTTCTCGGAACTGGAGTCGGTCAACACCGGCAAACCGATTACCGAGACCATGCTGGCAGACGTGCCGTTGACGGTCGAGCACTTCCGATATTTCGCTGGCTGGGTCACAAAGCTTACGGGGGAAACGCTGCCCGTATCGCAGCCGGGTCACTATTTGGCGTACACCAGGCGAGAACCCTTGGGGGTTGTCGGGGCCATCGTTCCCTGGAACTTCCCCCTCATGATTGCCTCGTGGAAAATCGCTCCCGCTTTGGCATGCGGAAATACGGTGGTCATTAAACCCAGCGAAATCACGCCGCTTAGTCTTCTGCGCTTGGGCGAACTCTCTATCGAGGCTGGGTTTCCGCCAGGAGTTATCAATATCGTACCCGGCTACGGCCATGATGCTGGACACGCGCTGGTGAGCCATCCGGACGTCGCGAAGATTTCATTCACGGGGTCAACGCGTGTGGGCCGGGAAATTATGGTGGCGGCGGCAGACCGATTCACGCGGGTGACGCTCGAGTTGGGAGGGAAGTCTCCCAACATTGTGTTGCCGGATGCGAATCCCGACGCTGTGGTGGCCGGCGCCATGATGGGAATCTTCTTTAACCAGGGTGAGGTCTGCTGTGCCGGGTCGCGCCTCTTCCTGCCGCGCACGCAGTTTGACGCCATTATCGACAAGGTGGGCCGCCGGGCGCAGTCCATCCAGCAAGGTGTGGGAATCGATCCAGCGACGGAAATGGGAGCGCTGGTGAGCGAAACCCAAATGAACCGTGTGATGCAGTACATCGAAACGGGGAAGAGCGAGGGGGCATCCTTGGTGACGGGCGGGGACCGGAACAGCGAGGCCGGATCCGGCTACTTTGTCCAACCGACAGTCTTTGTCGGGCACGATAATATGACCATTGCCCGTGAGGAGATTTTTGGCCCCGTACTAGTCGCTTTGCCGTATGAGGATTTGGATGAGGTGGTGCGGCGAGCCAACGCCACGCCCTACGGCTTGGCCGCCGCGGTATGGACTGAAGATGTTCGCAAGGGCATTAAGGTGGCGGAGAAGCTCAAAGCCGGAACGGTATGGATTAACGGGTACAACCTGCTTGATGCGACCAGTCCCTGGGGCGGATTCAAGGCCAGCGGCCTCGGCCGGGAAATGGGATCATACGCCTTGCAGCACTACACGGAACTCAAGTCCACGTGGGTTAACTTGGACTAAGCCCCGCTGGAGATTCGGGTCCGCGCAACATCGTGCGAATTGGCATTCATCCAGCCCTTCTGCTTGGGCGACTGATGAGGCCCGTCCCCGGGCCCATGGTCGCGCGAACGGAGAGGCGGGCTTGCTATTCAAGGCTGCGGCTCATGTGCAGCTTTCGCTGCGTCCGGCGTACGGTGTCGACGTGCCGACGGTATCGGGGCAACTCGTCCGAGTACGAGCGGATATAATTCATAAACATCTTGACCTCCGGCCGCATCTCCGGGTGGTTGCGGTATACCATCGCAAAGCGCCGGTAGGCCCTGGGCTCGAGGCGTGTAATGTTGATAAAACCCGCCTTGGCCTCTAGAAGGACGGTATCGCGCGGCACTATGGCGATGCCGATGCCGGCTGCTACGAATCCGAGCAACGCATGAATACTCGTTGCCTGCACGATGATTTTGGGGTCGAAGCCGGCTTGCTGGGCCAGCCTCGCGGTCGTGAGATTCAGGCTATATCCCGGTTTCATAAACACAAAGTTTTCGTCCCGCAGGGACGCCATGGACACCGAATCGTCAAAACGGCCGTCGGAACTGGAAATTACCACCAGCTCTTCCGCCCATAGCATTTCATATTGCACTTTGGTGGTAAACATGGGCAGAGGGGTCAGGGCTAAGTCAATCCGGTCTTTGGCCACTTGGTCGGTAAGACTGAGCGCCTCAACTTCGACAACCTCAATGCAAACCTCCGGGAAAGCCTTATGGAATGGACGATAAATACGCGGAAAGTGATGAACGGACACCGGTGACAGGGGGCTGACGCCCAGCACGATTTTTCCCGTGAACGAGTGCTTGGATTTTTCCAATGCGATGGGAATCCGGTGGACTTCCTGGAGCACTCGTTTGGCCTGAGCGACCGTACGCTGCCCGCTATCGGTCAGGGTGGCGCCGTGCACACTGCGGACCAACAGGGGCGAAGCCAGTTCTTCCTCCAGTTGACGGATCTGGTTGGTTACGGCCGGCTGGCTGACACCATAGTGTTCGGCGCAAGCCGAAATGCTGCCGAGGTCGGCGATGCCGATCAGAAACTCCAACTGCCTCAGAGTCATCCGCCTGCCTCCTTTCTGTGCAAGCGTAGAACCGACGGGCATTTCGATCAAGTACAAAACATTTCGTGCCAAACCCTGGGGGATTATCCCATAGGCTTGAATTTGCAAGGCATAGCAACGGTTGTGGGCTGTCTAAAGTTAGATGAAAGCGCCGGAAGCATAACTAATTATTATATTACTCTATAAATTCAATGCATTGAAGTGGTTTGAAACCCTGTGTGATCCTAAAAGCGCACCTCTCGTCGAAATTATGCTGATTGCCGCGAGAGCCATCATCGACCTCTGTATTTGACGAACGGCTGGAGAGCGTGCCCTATCGGCTGTTCGGCAGGCAGGGCGATCCACGTTGCATCCAAACGCTAGCCATCCGGATCGCCGCTGACGGCGAACGTTGTGAAACCAAAACAGGGAGTGATTGAGACCATGAGTCTACCGCTCGAAGGAATAAAGGTTCTCGACTTTACGGGAGTACAGGCCGGGCCTTCATGCACGCAGCTTTTGGCATGGTTTGGTGCCGATGTGCTGAAAATTGAACGGCCGGGCGTCGGGGATGTGACGCGGCGGCAGTTGCGGGACATTCCCGATGTCGATGCCCTGTACTTCACGACATTGAACAGCAATAAGAAGTCGCTGGAGCTGGACACCAAAACTCCGCAGGGCAAGGAGATCCTGGCAAAGTTGATCCAAGAGTCCGACATTTTGGTTGAGAATTTTGCTCCGGGGGCGTTGGACCGCATGGGCTTTTCCTGGGAGCGCATTCAGCAACTCAACCCGCGCCTCATCTTCGGATCCGTCAAGGGGTTTGGCGAGAACTCGCGCTATTCCGATCTGAAGGTCTATGAGAATGTCGCGCAGTGTGCCGGAGGAGCGGCATCGACGACGGGTTTTTGGGACGGACCACCGACGGTAAGTGGTGGCGCGCTGGGCGACAGCAACAGCGGCATGCACTTGGCCATCGGCTTGCTGACGGCGCTCATAGACCGGGAGAAGACCGGGTGCGGCCAAAAAGTGAGTGTGTCCATGCAGGACGCCGTGTTGAACCTTTGCCGCGTTAAGTTGCGCGACCAGCAACGGCTGGAGCGTGTGGGCTACCTCGAAGAGTACCCGCAGTATCCGAATGGCACCTTTGGCGACGCGGTGCCCCGCGGAGGGAATGCCGGCGGCGGCGGCCAGCCCGGCTGGGTTTTGAAATGCAAGGGTTGGGAAACTGACCCCAACGCCTATATTTACTTCACGGTCCAAGAACAAAACTGGGCCCGTACGGCGGAGGCCATCGGGCATCCGGAATGGGCTGACGACCCGGCCTACAACACCACCCGGGCCCGGCAGCCGCATCTGTTCGAGATTTTCGAGGAAATTGAACGCTGGTTGGCCGACAAGACCAAGTACGAAGCGGTGGATATTCTGCGGAAGTACGAGGTTCCGTGCTCCCCGGTGTTAAGCATGAAGGAAATAGCGGAAGACCCCGATTTGCGGGAAAGCGGAACCATTGTGGAAGTGGAGCATCCAACACGGGGGAAGTACCTGACGGTGGGAAGTCCGATTAAGTTTTCCGGGTTCAAGCCGGAAATTATGGGGTCCCCTCTCTTGGGAGAGCACAACGACGAAGTCCTGGCGAGCCTTGGGTATACACCCGAAGACATCGCGGAGCTTCGCGCCAAGAAAGTTATCTCGACCTAATCCCCAGATTGTCGCGCCAAGCCATCGGGACCGCGTACAGCGGCCCCGATTGGTATCGAAGGCGTTGGAAGGAAGAGGTACGGCGCTTCTCACATCCCCGCCCTCAATTCGTTAGGAGGAATTGGTGTGGACTCAACAGCCATGACTGACGGATTCCATGTAATGGTCGATGCATTGAAATTGAACGGCATTGATACGATTTA
>JAJZBJ010000114.1 GCA_021798975.1 Bacillota bacterium
CATGGGTCCCACGACAGGATGGCCGTATGCTGGGAGGATGCTCGGCAGCCGTGAGCCTCGCGGTGGACCGAGCGATTTCCCGTTTCTGGCCGATCGGTCACCCCGTAAACGATGGCCCGCCGATGTTCGCATGCCATCGTATTGAAGGATATGCCCCAGATCGGGTTGATCCGACGCATCATGAGGGGGTGGAACTCCCGTCCCACGATCCCATCTCCAACTGCCGGCTCAAGGCCACCATATCCACCCCGACATCCATCGGAACCGTCGCGATGTCTGCTGCCATGATGGGGGGGCGGGCGAATTGGGCATGGCCGAGAGGCGGGCCTTGCTCCCGTAACGGACTTTGCCGCACGAGCGGGCGCCGACGCGTTTTGGTGACCCCTTCGGCCCAGAGCATCTTTGCGCGCAAAGCCTCGAAGCTGTAGCCGCGGCCCAGACGATCCGTGGCGCGGATGAGATTATTGAGGCTCTCCGTATAGGCGTTGGTCACCGGATGGTCAAAGTACGCCACAATGTGCCGATGCCACGTGCGCCACGCGGTGAGCAACTCCGTGAAGGCGGCGCGGTGGTCCGCCGTGAGCGACTGCTCCCATGTCTGAAAATAGGATCGCGCCTCGGCGGCATTGGCGCAGTCATAGAGCCCAAAGAAGGCTTCCTTCAAGCGATGGATCTCGCCGAGAACCGGATAGTTTTTGACCCACGTGGAGAGGAGCAAGGCTTCCCGATCGGTGAGGTCATCCTCGCGCTTGAGGAGCACAAATCGATCATGCATCAGGCCCCGCCGTTGGGCCGACGGCAGGGATTCCCGGAGTTGCTTGCGCACGCGCTCGACGGCGGCATTAGCCATTTTCAGCACATGGAACTTGTCGATCACGATGGTCGCGTCAGGGAGGCTGGCCTCGACGGCGTCTTTGTACGGACGCCACATGTCCATCGTGACCAGTCGTACGCGTTCGCGATGCGGCAATTGCCCGAGATACGCAATGATGGTCTCCTTGCTCCGATTCCTTAACAAGTCCACCAGCGTGCATTCTTGCACGTTGGTCACGACTCCCCGAGGCCGGATGAGATGGATTTCATCCAGCCCTAGCCATTGCGGCGTCTCGACGTGTCGATGGGCTTCTAAGACGGCCACATGGTCATGGAAGATATCACGTACGGTCCGTTCGGAGACTCCCACCTCCTGGGCTACATGGGTAAAGGGCCGCCGCACGGCCATGGGTCCAATCCAGCCGACTAACCGCGCCGTCATAAACCGCTGCGTGTCCACGCCGGGTAATGCCTCGTAAAATGTCTTGTGGCAGGCTTTGCATCGAAAGCGCCGCGTCTGCACATAGAGGCCCACGCGCTTTCCATGCATCGGCAGATCCCGAATCCATTGTTCACGGCGACCATAACCGACGACTGCCAGATCGTGACAATGGGGGCACATGGTGGATGCTGTGGGGGTTTCTGCGGCAATGTGGTACGCATCATCCGTCTCCTCCACGGCGATGATGCGATACCCCGGCAAGTTCATCAAATTCGGTACGGGTGTCGGCATTCCTTCATCCATTCGGTTGCCACCTGATTTCGATATACGCGAGATCCATCACAAATTCCCTTTTCACCGTACCATAACGGTTGCCGCCGATCCATCACAAACCCCGTTTTTACGAATAGCTGTTTGCCCGGTAAAACCAGAGGCGATCCATCACGGATCCCGAATACCCGAAAAATCAAGCACCCGCCGTATAAACGCATGGGTTGTTTCGTTAACAAAAGAGGAATTTTGACACTTCTGTCGAATTAACTTTGGCCGTGCTTTAATCTCACGGAGAATTATTTGTCGTCACTACGGCATTGACGTTATTAGGAGGAAAACGATGAAATATCGCATGTTAGCTGTCACATCGGCAGCCTTGCTGGGTTCGGCCGCTTTGCTGGCCGGCTGCGGCGGCTCGTCGACATCCAGCGCTGCGTCTCGTCCGGCCGCGAATGTTCGGCACGGCGGAACCGCGGTTATCGCACTCGCGACCCAGTCTTCGCCCAACTGGTTCTTCCCCATGCTGTCCGCCTCTGCGTTCAGCGACTTGAACACGCAGGTCGACGGCATGATGTATAAGCCCATGATTCAGTTCAACACCAAAGACGTGGTGGACTACTCCCGTTCACTGGTGTCGAACATCTCATCCAACAAGAACGGCACCCAGTACACCTTGACCTTGAACCACAAGTACAAGTGGTCCAACGGCCAGCCTATTACCGCTCAGGACATTGTGTTCACCTGGGACATCACCAAGGCAGCCAGTGAGCCCAACGCGGTGTGGGTCTACGGTGGAGCCGGCATCGGCGGCGTGCCCACCTCATGGAAGAGCGTCACCGCCGTGGGCAACAACAAGGTGGTCGTGAAGCTTTCGACTCCCACCAACTCCAACTGGTTCGTCCACAACGGTTTGGCTCAGTTGTGGCCGGTTCCCAAGTCTGTGTGGGACAAATACCCCAATAACTTGACGCAGGAAATGAAGTTCATCAACAGCGTCGCCAACTCGCCCATGAACAAGGCCTACGACGTGGTCGACGGCGCCTACCACATCCAGTCGGCTCAGGCCAACAACCAGTGGGTGTTCGTGCCCAACAAGAACTACGGCGGACACAAGTCCATCCTGAGCAAGGTCATTTTCCAGTACGAGACCTCGGACGCGTCGGAATTCGCGGCGTTGAAGAACGGCACGATTAGCCTCGGCTACTTGCCCATGGCCAACTACGCGGCGCGTACGGAGCTCTCGAGCGACGTGCTCAGCCCGACCTACCTGCTGGGCTTCAACTATATCATCGTCAACATGAACTCCAAGGCCCCCAACAAACTGGGTCCGGTGTTCAACCAGCTATACGTCCGTCAGGCCTTGCAGATGGGCATTGACCAGAAGACCATCGTCAACGGCATCTTCCACGGTCTGGCTACCTACGAAGGCGGCCCCGTGGCTCCGAAGCCTAACACCCCGTACTCCAACCCCGCCGTTGCCAAGCCGCTGTACCCCTACAACCCGGCCGCCGGCAAGAAGCTTCTCGAGAAGCACGGCTGGAAGGACGTGGGCGGCGTGATGACCAAGAACGGCGTGAAGCTCCAGTTCACGTTCTTGGCCGTATCCGGCGACCAGTCCCAGACCGACTTGCAGCAACTGTTGCAGGCCGACTGGAAGAAGGAAGGCATCAAGGTCAACATCGTGCAGCAGCCGTTCGACAACATCATCTCCACGTCGAACCAAATCGGCTCCAACCCCACCAAGTGGGACATGGCCGACTGGGGCGGCGGATGGACCTATCAGCCTGACTACTACCCGTCGGGCGACGGTCTCTTCAACACCGGTGCGGCGTCGAACTTCCAAGGCTACTCCAGCAAGACGGAAGACGCCTTGATTCAGAAGTCGACCTTGCCCGCGACGCCGGCGCAAGCGACCAAGTACCTGTACGCCTACGAGAAGTACACGGCACAGCAGTTGGCCGTCTTGTTCCTGCCCCAGCCTGCAGAAGGCTATGCTGGCGGTGGAGACATCAACGAGCACATCGCCAACCTGCACGGAACGGCGAAGACCTTCAACCCCGTCACCGACCAGATCTTCCCGAACTACTGGTACTACACCAAGTAAATCGGTTGGATCAGACCGCCGGCCGGTCCCCTTCGGGGGGCCGGCTTTTTTGCCGCTTGAGGAGGAACACCAGCCCTACCAGTGCCAGCGTCCCGCCCATGGCCGCCGCTGTCCGGTCGACCAGCATGGCCATGGTATGGGACCCGGCCAGCAGATACACCCATACGCCGGTGCCGAGCGCGGCGCCGACCATGGGAAGATAGGCGCCCACGGCGACCCCATAGGTTGTCAGCACCAAAATCACGGCCAGCGCCGTCATGGCGAGACTGTAGGTCTGCACATAATGGCTCATGGGGACGAAGGCCTCTCCCAGTGCCAAGCGCACGACTTCGGCGGGAAACGCCATCAACACACCCAGGAACAGCACGGCGAGCCCTAAACTGGCCGCCATGGTCCGACCCAAGTAGTACCGGCGCCGGTCCGGGGCGTCCAGGATGGCGGTCAGCATAACCGTGGCCAGACTCGACACCACAAACGGCAGTGCCTGACCGATGGTCGAGAGCCCTGTATAAAAGCCGGCATCAATCGCCGACAGGCGCGCCTTGGCAAATAATACGTCGCTAATCCCCCAAATGGCCTGCAGGGTCCCGACCCCCAGCGTGGTCGCCACCACGGCCGGTTCAAGACGGGTTGGCGGGATAACGGGGAGATTCCGAGAGGTCCAAAGCACCAAAATAAACATGAGAACCACCGCAGTCAGTTGCAAGATACCGAGCCAGGCAATAGGGGCGGCATGCCCGACGGTGACTGAGCCGGCCACCGCAGCCACCGCCAGCAGGCTTGCCATAACCAACAGGAACCCAACCCAGCCATAGCGCCGCGCCCGTTTGAGAAACCCGACATAGAGCGCATAGGCAAAATTAAGGATGGTGCTGGCGGCAAACAGAATGATCAGATCGTGGGGCACGTGGAGAGTCTGAGACATCCGGCCGCTGAGCGCCGCCGCGATGCCAAACACCGCCAGCCCCATCCCCAGCGTCGCCGCCAAGAGCCAACCCTGGCGCTCCTGCTTCCCTAGCCGAATCGCTCCCAAGCCAATGATGGGGAGCGGCAGCAGAAACAAACTAACGAGATTGTTGAGGGCCCCAATCCATCCGTAAGCCCGGGGGCCGAGGGCATGCGCTAACAGGACCGAGTAGGCGGAATTGAAAAGGCCGGCGACAATAGTCGCCAGCCCCAACGCCGCGTTGTCGGTCCAGAAGCGCTTGCTGTCGAGCCGCGAGCTCCCGATCGTGTCCATGGCGCCATTGTATCACACTGTCCCAATCGTACTGCATGACTTTAGTACAAAGGCTCTCCAGTCAACGCCATCACCGCATAGAAGGCCCGAAACGCCTCTTCCATATTGGGTTCCACGAATGAGAGGGTGCGGCCGTCCACCCGCACCGCGCCCGGCACGTACATGGCGCGATCGGCCATCCCAGGCGTTGCCACCGTTACCTGAATGTCGACCGGTGTCGTAACGGCCCAGGGTTTGACCGCTCCCTGACGGTATCGGGCCAGCGCTTCCCGAACTCCCGCTTTGAGCCGCGCATCCACTTCAGCCCGCGACAGGAGCTCGGCCGAGCGGCGGCTAATTCCATATTTCACAACCACCGTCTCCACGGCGGGCAAGAGCGCGGAGGCTTCCGCCGCCACCTTGTCATCCCCTGTCACGAGAGCCACCGGCACATTCCAACTCCCCGCCAAGGCCGCATTAATGCCGGTCTCGCCGACCTCAACCCCGTTAATCACGACCCGTGCAATCTCGCCCGAGTAGGTGTGGTCCATAATCGCCGCCGCGGTTCCCGCCCGCGCATGGTAGCCGACATAGAAGGCGACATCGGCCCCTTGGGCGCCCTGATTCATGGACCACTGCTTGGCGCCGCCGGAAATGAGATGCACGCCTTCGGGAAGCGGTTCCGGCAAAATGTTCAGCATCCCATCATGCGAGTCATTAATAACCACGGTCTCCACATCGGGCTCTTGCTTCAACGCCGACAGCACCGCCATCAAGTCCCCCATCATTGACTCCCGGGCGCGCGGATAACGGCCCCCGTCGGGAAGCAGTTGGTCTCGGTCCACAATGCCGCTGATGCCTTCCATGTCTATCGAAATCCATACCTTCACATCAAATCCCCCCAAGGAATAATGCGAAACGGAACCTTGCCCTCGATACGGCCGCGCGCGCGGACCTGCACCCCAGCCATCACGTGCGCCGCCGTTCCAATCCACTCCGCCGGCCAACTCATCTCCAAGGTCCGCCCCTCGACGCGGACCGAAATGTTCGGGAGCGGCGGATCTTGGCCTGCCACGACCCAATGACATTGGCGGCCGCTGCCGTCCACCAGGTGGAAGCCCGCCTCCAGTGACCAGTCGGGACCCCAGCGCTTGGTCATGGTTACCCGAGCCCAGTCACGCCCGTCCCGCCTGCCCCACACGACCGATTCCAAAGGATTGCCCTTTCCCACCGATCGGCTGAGCCAATCCACCGACGGGTTGGCGACTGCGAGGGCCCGGGCCGCCCGACCCGCATTCCATTCACTCTCTACCGCAAACATCTCGGTACGGCGCGAGAAGGCTAGCATATACGGCTTAATCAGCTCCACCTGGCTCTCATACTGCATCAGCGCCAAGCGCTTTTGCTCGACCTGCTCAGGGCTGAGCGCCTCGGTATGCCATGGCTCCTCACCTAAGTTCAACAACGGCTCCGGGGCTTCCTGCGGCATGGTCGGACGATATGCGATTGGGAGCGGCCAGGCTGGCCAGTGGACCAAATACCCCCAGCGCGGCACCTGCTCCCAGCGCGGATCCCGATGGGCCATTTCGGCCCAGGCCAACGTGCCGAAGGCATTCGTTCCCCAATGGTCGGGGTGCGTGTCGAACGCGCTCGGCAGGATGAGGTGGGTAGGGCGTACGGCGGCATAGATGTCTTTTAGCAGTGAAACCAGCGCCGACCCCAGATAGGGCACATCGGGACGATAGGCGGTGAGATAGGGCACAGCATGCTTCCCGGTCGTAGTGCTTTGCCACGGTTGACCCGACCAATGGGTAAGCCAAAGGGAATCGAGCCCACCGTCAGGAAAGCCCAGGAAATAAATGCGCTCCTTGGGCACCCCGACCTCGGCCAGGGCGCGCTCGGTTTCCAATTGGCGTTCGTACCCCATGTGCAAGTATTCATCCGCCGTCACCTCCAACGAGAGGTAATAGCGTGCCGCGTCCTGAACGAATCCGTCCCCGGAGGTCAGAAGAATCACCGAGACTTCATGTCCCAATTCGTGCGCCTTGGCCATGGTGCCGCCCGCTCCCAGCGCCTCATCATCGGGATGCGGCGCGACGACCAGGATCCGTTGCGGCTCGCGGGGCATTTAGCTCAGCACCACCAGCACATCGCCCGAGGAGACACTGTCGCCCTTGCCCACAGCAATTTGAGCCACGGTGCCGTCTTCCGGCGCCACGATCTCGTTCTCCATTTTCATGGCTTCTAAAATCACCAGCACCTGACCTTGTGAAACCTGGGCTCCCTCCGTCACCTTGACGTCCAACACCAAGCCGGGCAAGGGCGCTTCAATGCGGGTCCCGGCTCCTGCCGAGGCTTTGGGCTTCGGCTGCGCCGATGCGGGAGCCGGCGCCGGGTCGGGCCGAGCGGGCGAAACCGCCGGGGCTGCCAGAGCTTGTCCTTGGATGTCTTGACCCAGTTCCTGGGCCTCTACTTCAAAAACTTTCCCGTTGATGGTTATACGAAATCGCCGAACGGTTGGCAATGGGTCTCCTCCCTCAACTGATGAATTTAGCGGTATTGGGCCATGGGTGCCCACCGCCACGGCGATGGCTTAGGCCACACTTCCCGAACCTTGAGGCTGGCCAAGTCTGTGGGCCCGCCCTCGTCCATCATGAGCAACACGGCCGTGACGGCCGCCAGTTCTTCCTCTGTCAACTCTTCCATCGGCGCCCCTCCTAGACCGGCATGTTGCCGTGATGCTTTTTGGGCCGATCATCGTGCTTGTTGTACAGCACCATGAGTGCGCGGGCCAGCCGGGCCCGCGTTTCGACAGGATCAATCACGGCATCAATATAACCATGGCTGGCTGCCACATAGGGATTTGCAAATTCCTGACGGTACTCTTCGGCCTTAGCAGCCTTTGTCTCCACCGGTGTGTCACTGGCCTCGATTTCCCGCCGGAAAATAATGTTGGCCGCCCCGTCGGGCCCCATGACGGCGATTTCTGCCGTGGGCCAAGCCATGACCAGGTCCGCTCCCAAGGAGCGGCTGCACATCGCCAAATACGCGCCCCCGTAAGCCTTCCGCAAGATTAAGGTCACTTTCGGCACGGTTGCCTCTGCATAAGCATACAGCACTTTAGCGCCATGACGAATGATGCCGCCGTACTCTTGGCCTGTACCCGGGAGATATCCCGGCGTGTCCACCAACGTGACAACCGGAATGTTAAAGGCGTCGCACAAGCGGACGAACCGGGCCAACTTGTCCGAGGCGTTAATGTCCAAGGTTCCGGCCAACACTCGCGGCTGGTTGGCCACAATACCGGCCGGGCGTCCGCCAATGCGGCCCAAGCCCACGACCAGGTTGTCAGCGTAGCCCTTCTGCAATTCGAAGAAGTCCCCGTGGTCCAGCACGCTCTTTACAATCCCGATGACATCATAGGGCTTGTTGGGATCGTCGGGGATGACCGACGCCAGCGAGGCGTCGGCCCGGTCCAGCGGGTCCCCCGAGTCCAGGACAGGCGGCTCTTCCAGCCAGTTTTGCGGCAGATAATCCAACACCGCTTTCACCATGTCCAAAGCCTCAGCGTCATTGTTGGCCGCCAAGTGCGCCACGCCGGAACGCTTGAGATGGGTATCCGCGCCGCCTAAGGCCTCTGCCGTCACATTCTCGCCGGTGACCGCTTGGATGACCTGCGGTCCGGTAATGAACATCTGACCGGTCTGACGGACCATAATAATGACATCGGTGAGGGCTGGCGAATAAACCGCCCCGCCGGCCGACGGTCCCATGATGACCGTGATTTGGGGAATAACCCCCGAGGCCCAGGTGTTGCGCTTGAAGATTTCGCCGTAGCCGTTGAGGGCGTCGACCCCTTCTTGAATTCTGGCTCCGCCCGAGTCGTTCAGGCCAATAATCGGCACACCCGACTTCAACGCCAAATCCTGCACCCGTTGGATTTTGGCCGCGTGCATTTCTCCCAAGGAACCGCCCAGGACGGTAAAGTCTTGGGCAAACACGTACACGGGCCGCCCATGAATGCGGCCAAATCCCGTCACCACGCCATCAGCGGGAGCGTCCGCGCCCGCCATGCCAAAACGCGTGCCCCGATGCGTGACATGCGCCCCAATTTCTTCGAAGCTATCGGAATCCAACAAGTACTGGATGCGTTCGCGGGCTGTCCACTTGCCCATCTCGTGCTGGCGCTGGATACGCTTGTCCCCACCCATCGCCTCGATATGTTCGCGCCGTTGGCGCAGCTCCTCGCGCCGATCACCCATGATGGGCTTCCCCCTTCGGGCGCTGGACCAGTTCCACCAGAACGCCGCCCATCGACGACGGGTGAATAAAGGCCACCAAGGTGCCTTCCGCGCCGCGTCGCGGCTCCTGATCAATCATCCGCACCCCCGCGGCATGGAGCCGTTCCACTTCTCCCGCGATGTCGTCGACAGTCAACGCCACGTGGTGGATTCCCTCACCCCGCTTGGCCAGAAAACGACCGACTGGCGAGTCCTCCTGATCCGGATGAAGCAGTTCAAACCGCCCCCCGGCAAACGGCACAAAGGCGACCTCCACCCGGTCCTTGGCTACGTGTTCGCGATGAGCCACGTCCAAACCGAGGGCCTGGTAGGCCTGAATGCTCTTCTCCAAATCTGCTACGGCCACGCCGATATGGTCTAGTTTCACCATAAGCCTCCTCAAGTCGGGTCAAATAAAAGCCGGCGCCCGATATCGGCCGAAGTGCCGCGTCATGACGCTGACCATTTCCCCCAAACTAGCGTACGCTTCGACCGCCTCCAGCAGCGGCTCCATCAACTGTCCGTCCGGGTCCTGACAGGCTGCATCGAGCCGCTTTAGCGCACGCTCCACCCTCGCGTTGTCCCGCTCGGTCCGTACCTGATCCAGTTTATCAATTTGTCGCGCTTGGAGGGCGGCATCAATCTTCAGG
>JAJZBJ010000115.1 GCA_021798975.1 Bacillota bacterium
CTTTATCACCGCGGGCGTGGTCGCCGCCGCGATTTGGATGCTGATCTACGCCCAGTACCGCGGCGATCACTGGACTCGCGCCCCCCGCCGCAAATCCCCCGCGACCCCGGGGGCCATGGCGCGGAGATCCATGCCGCGAGCCGTTAGTTGGTCCGTTATCGTATTGGCCGGTGCCCTGGCAGCACAATGGCTAGCCTATGACCAATGGGAGACGACCGTGCCCAATTTTATGCAAGCCGAAGGGCTGCCGCTTATCTTATATAGCTCGCTATGGACGCTGAATACACTCTTGATATTGGGCGCTCAGCCTCTCTTGACCAAGGCCCTGGCGCTCATGCCGCAAGTCAAGACCCAGCTCCTATGCGGAACCGTTTTGTTTGTGGCGGCCTTCGGCACCATGACCCTGTTCCACACCTATCCCGCGTACCTGGCCGGCATGGTGCTGGCCACACTGGGAGAAATGCTGGTTCTCCCCGGCGTGCCTGCGGCCGCGGAGCAATGGTCGCATCCCTCCCGTCGGGGACTGGTGCAGGGCATCATTACGACCGCTGGCTCCCTAGGCCGCATGGCCGGACCTCTGATGGGCGGCCTATTGTTTGTACCAGCCCATCCGGGTTTTCTCTTCGCCGTCATGACCGGCGTGATGGCGGTGGGAGGTTTGGGCTATCTGGCAGGCGGGTGGTTTGGACCGGCAGCCAGCCATGATGTCGAAGCTTCCGCGCTGTGAGAGATCCCCGCACCCCTCGCCTGGCACCGTGTACCGCATGCCCTAACGACCCGCAAAGTCGAAACCGCCATCGTTGTCGGGATTCCACCGCAATTCATCTCCCAGAGCCACAAACGCGACCCCCAACAGAATCAGGAAAATAGCGATGGCTTTGTGCCAGGTCAGTGATTCGTTCGACCAGAGAATCCCGATCACCGCCGCCAATACAATGCTGAATTCCGGACCGCCGCGACCAAGGCCCAGTCCCCCTTCCACTCAGAGCGTCAGCGACGAGCCGAGACCGCAACGAGATTCTTGGCCTGTTTCCGCACCCGCTTGCCGCTACACCTCGGCCATATCTTCGTCGTGCGAGGGGTTCGAGGTCACGCGTGGAGAAAACAGACGGCCTTCACGGCTTCGCATCCACTGGACGAACTCCCAGAGATAGGCCAGCACGAACACCGAGAACGGGACCAGGATCCCGGAGATTGCACTAAAGCCGTCACTCCATGCGGAGCCCGGCAGTCGCAGACCGAAGACCAACAGACCCGCGAGAATACTCGAGAAGCTGGTCATCCACCCCATCGCGAAGGGGGTGAGGCGCGAGTCGCTCGTGCGCTGCCAGCACAGGTATAAGACCGCAAGCCAAGGCACAAAACAAACCAACAGGATCTTCGTCGATCCCCCAAAGTTATTCACCGCATCGGCGATGCCCGACAGGGCCGCGACGGCGACTATGAGGCGCGATGATTCCACCAGTGACTTCAAGCTGAGAAATCGGTCTTTTAAGGATGCGCCAGGCTCGGCGATGACGGCAACGGTTGCCAACACCGTGAGCCACAGCACAATGTCGGCCGGCCGGTAGGCCGTCAAGACGGCGGTAATGAACAGTGGCGCTCCGGCCAGAAGCGCGGCACCTAAGCGCAGCGGGGAACGGGGCACGTGATAGGCCGCAGCGATAACAGCCGGGTCTCCCAGACTCTCCATTGCTGCCTGCTCGGCTGCCGCCGCATCCATGCCGCCTTCCACCAAGTCTGCTGTCTTCAGCATCCAGTGGCTGTAGAGTTCGCGCCGTACGGAGTTGGCGCGGCGGTTGGAGGGAATGGTCGCGGTTGCCTGTTCCAGAAACTCAAACGGGGTCATGGACGGCACCTCCTGAATGTTGCAGAATGCGCTGTACGCCTTGGGCAAACCCTTGCCAGACGCGCTCTTCCTGCCGCAGCTGACGGTATCCGCGGTCCGTCAACCGGTAGACGCGTACTTCGCGCTGGCCCTCCTCACGACGCCACTCCCCCACAATCAGACCTTTTTGCTCGAGGGTGTGCAACAGGGGATACAGCGTTCCTTCTTTTAATTCCAAGGCCCCTTCTGATGCCTGATTAATCCATGAAGCAATGCGGTATCCATGGGATACTTCGCGTTCGAGGGCCTTCAGTACCAAGAGTGTCGGTACCGACTTCACCATATTCATCACCCCTTGTATTCTATCCCTAGCTATCTATGCCTAGAATATGGTGTCCAGATTCCGGATGTCAACCCTGTCACAGACCGTCTGAGGGACAGCGGGAAACCTCCGCACCGGTGTCGTGCGGAGACCGGCACACGAAAACGATGTCGGTTCGTAAAGGGATGAATAGGAATTCCCTGACGACGCCCATGCCTCGAAGGTACGAGACTGCATCGCAGCCACCAGAGACGTGCGCTTGGGCTAATCTTTTGCCTCCACCGCGACGAGCAGGGGCGTGGTTGGGTCCGGCCCCCATGACGCGGTCATCGGAGACGGTCGAGAGGGACCAAACTACTTAATGGCCATAACGTGGCCTTGAGTCATATCGACCAACTGAGTGGGCGTCAGTTGAAAGACCGCCTTCGGATGCCCAGCTGCCGCCCAGATGGTCTCGAACGGCAAGAGGTCCTCATCAATGATTGTCGCAATGGCTTCGGTGTGTCCCAGGGGTGGAACGCCCCCGATCACGAACCCGGTCCGCTGACGCACAAACTCCGCGTCTGCCTTCCCCAACGCGTCGATCACGTGGTTCGAGACCGTCTGCTGGTTGACACGATTGATCCCGCTGGCGACCACCAACAGCGGACTATCCGCCCTCTGCAACCGGAAGATAATTGACTTGGCAATTTGAGCTACCTCACAACCAATGGCTTCGGCCGCCTCGAGCGCGGTGCGTGTGCTGTCGGGCAATTCCACCACGACGTTCGTGTATCCCAAGGCCAACAACTGATCCTGCACTCGCTGGGCGCTGTCCTTAAGTCCCAAAATTTTCCCCTCCTGCGCGGTATGGATTCATTATAGCCGCCAAGTCTGGCACGACGAGTTGGTCGGTCTCTAAAGCGGGAGCATAGCGTCGACAATCCTGGGGCGCTTTGCGATAATTCCCCCCAAAAGGAGCGACGCCATGAAACCCGTATTGCTGAACTTCCCCCATGCATTTGAGACCGAACGCCTTTATATCCGTTGTCCCCAGCCGGGAGACGGTGCGGAGATCAACGCCGCTATGGTGGAGTCGCAGGCGGACCTGAAACCGTGGATGCCATTTGCCGATCCCCTGCCCTCTGTAGAGGACACGGAAGAACATGTGCGCCGTTCCCAGGTCCGATTTCTGCTGCGGGAGGATCTGCCCATGCAGATGTACCTACGCGAAAACCGGCAATTTGTAGGCAATACCGGTTTCCATCGGATTAACTGGGACATCGGGCGCTTCGAGATCGGATATTGGGTTCGCACCTCGGAAACAGGCAAGGGATTCATGACCGAAGCGGTGGCAGGGATGGTCGCCTTTGCGGCGGAGCACCTCCAGGCGCAGCGCATCGAAATCCGCTGCGATCCGCGGAACATCCGCAGCAGCCGTGTGGCGGAGCGCGCAGGATTCCATTTGGAGGGTATCCTGCTGCGAGACGATCCGGATGTCAGCGGCCAGCCCAGCAGTACCGCGATCTATGCGAAACTACTCTTGGATGACGGCACCTGGGGGTATCCTCAGAACTAGCGGGAACGTGATGGGGACCGTCGGGCCGCCATGACGAGGCGGCTCGACTTTTCCGTATACGCGTCGCCGATCAAGGAGCCGAAGCACTGAATCCGTCCAAATCCCACGCTCGCAAATAATTCCGTGAGTTCGGCCTCGCTATAGAGCCTGAAGCTGGCATCATACTCGCGCGGAGCTTTCCCGTCGCGGTGATAGATATAGTGAATTGAGAGGCGGTGCTTCACGGGATCCCACCGCTGCTGGTGGTCCACCACCACCGACGGCGTCTCCAGGCGAAAGGTCGGCGCCCAACGCCCCAATAGAGTGGCCAGGTTCCACACGTCCACGACCAGGAGACCCCCGGGAGCCACCTGGCGCGACCAGTCCGCCAAGAGATCCGCATTCGCTCCATCGGAGAAGAACCCGAAGCTCTGGAATAGGATGAGGACCGCATCATAGGGGCCCGGGACCACCCGCCTCATGTCTCCCGCCACCCATCGGATAGGGGGAACCCCGGGAGGCTCGGCTCGGCGGCCGGCCTCCACAAACTCGGGGTTCAACTCCACGGCGGTGACCGCATGCCCGCGCCGCTTCAACTCAATGGCGTGGCGCCCCTGCCCCGCGCCGAGGTCCGCGACGCGGCGCGGGCCGTCCCCAGGGTCCATCAGCGATACTAGGAAATCCACCTCGGCCCGCGTCCTCTCGGGGGTGAGGCGCGACGCGACCGATTCCGCATAGTCGCGGCCGTAATAGGTCCGGAACCACTCGTCCATCTATGGCTCCAAGCGCTTTAGGTCGCGCGGAAACAACGCGGCGTCCCGGATGTTGGCCAGCCCCATGAGGCGGCTGGCTAGGCGCTCCAATCCGATGGCGAATCCGCCGTGAGGCGGCATCCCCAATCGAAACGCTTCGAGATAGCCTTCAAGCCCTGCGGTCGACATGCCCCGCTCTTGGAGAGCTTCGAGGTAGTCCTGATAGCGATGCAAGCGCTGTCCGCCCGTTACGATTTCCTGGCCTCGGAACAACAAGTCGAAGCTGTTGCTGTAGAGAGCACGGGCCGGATCAGGCGCCGTATAGAAAGGCCGCTTTTGCATGGGATAGCCCTCGACGAACAGGAAATCCGATCCATACTGGCTCTTCGCCCAGGCCCCCAGCCATTGCTCATGGGCTGGCGCCAAGTCCGGCTCATGCCGGACATCCTCACCCAATCCCTCCGAAACCATCTCAAGGGCATCCGCGAAGTGTACCACCGGAATCGCGTCCGGGACCTTCGGCCAATCTAGCGCCGATTCCGGGCGGGCGGTCTGCAGCATGACATCCATTACGTCGCGCAGCACCGCCATCACCGTATGATGGTCGTCAATGAATCCCATCTCCACGTCCATGGATGTGTATTGGCTCAGGTGGCGGACCGTGTCGTGCGGTTCAGCCCGAAAAACCGGCCCTATCTCGTACACCCGGCCAAACACACCGACCAACATCTGCTTATAGAACTGGGGACTTTGAGCCAAAAACGCCTCGCGGTCAAAATACTGCACCGAAAACACGTTGGCGCCGCTCTCCGACGCGCAGCCCAAGAGCTTAGGCGTCCATACCTCCGTGAAATGTCGTGCGGCGAGTCCGCTGCGGAATCCTTCCGCCAAGGCCGCTTCGATCTGAAACACCTGCCGGATCGACGGGTGCCGCAGACTGGCAGTGCGGTGGTTGAGCCGAAGGTCGAGACCCGCTTCCAAGGTTGGTGCTCCCAAGTGAAAGGGCAACGGCGACTCCGGCTCCGACAGTACATCAAACGCGGGTTCTCGAATCTCGACGCCGTCTGGCGCCCGCGATTCCTGGACCAGCACGCCGGACACCCGGACGGCCATTTCCGGTTCGAGTCGCGGCAAGGGCGCATCCGCGTCGCTGTGCCGCACCTGCATCAATCCTAGACCGTCGCGAATGACGACAAAGGTCAGACCGCCGATGCGGCGGACACGGTGAATCCAGCCAGCCACCGACACGGGGCCGCTCTTCAGGGCGGGCAATTGGACGCTGAGTGCGTCAGATGGGTAAGGGGTCACGTCATATCCTCCAAGGTCTGGGCCTTGTGCGGACGGGGCCAGTCCCGTGGTGCCACCGCACTTCGCATCCGCGCGTGGAGGACACGCGGAGCCTCGAAAGCCTTAACGGGGCCAGCGGCAGCCGTACTGGGGACGTTCGGGTCTGCGCTCCGGAGGGCCATTCACCAAAATTCCGTTCGTGCCGCACTTCCACCCCTCACGGCTCGCTGGTTCGAACGTTTTGGCTACTCGTCTCCATCATCGTATTGGGTCCATCATAGCAAACCCGGCGCCGCGATCAACTCTGACGCGAAATTCGGCCCCATACAGGCATCCGCGAGGCCGGGGGCGTATACTCGAGGGGAAGTGATACGGGGGAGGTCATCGCATGATTGTGTCAACCACGGAGCATGTCGCGGGCCACACCGTCGACAAGGCCTTGGGTCAAGTCTTCGGCGTGACCGTGCGCAGCCGCGGCCTGGGAGGAAACCTGACCGCCGCGTTCCGCAGCTTAGGCGGCGGCGAAATCAAGGAGTACACCGAAATGCTGGAGGATGCCCGCAAGGCCGCCATTGACCGGATGGTGCAGAACGCGCAGGCGATGGGCGCCAACGCCGTCGTGATGATGCGGTTTGACTCAAGCGAGTTGGGCCAGACCATGTCTGAAATCGTGGCCTATGGCACAGCTGTTGTGGTGCGGGAGAACCCATGAAAATCCTCGCGTTCTATGTCCTCGCGATCGTGCTGCTGTTGGCCGGGTCCCTCATCTGGACCACCCAAAAACGCAAGCGGCGCCTGGCCCGGCCGAATCCGCCGCCGCCGGGCTTTCAACGGACCGACGAGACCTTTACCGATCCTACGACGAAGGTGGTAGAGCGCGTTTGGTACAATCCCGAAACGGGTGAACGCTGGTATGAACCCTTGGGCAAAGAAGACCAAGAATCTCCAGTGCGACGCCCTTAAGAGCTCTTTATACTCAGAATAGATGGATCCAGAGAGGAGAGACCCGCATGTTGGTCGTCACGACGGAAAGCATTCCGGGACGCACCGTCGACCGGGTACTAGGCCAGGTCTTCGGCATCACTGTGCGAAGCCGGGGAATCGGCGGCAATTTGATGGCATCCTTCCGAAGTTTAGCGGGCGGAGAAATCAAGGAATACACGGAAATGCTGGAAGATGCCCGCAAGGCCGCCATCGATCGAATGGTCAAAAATGCGGCCCAAATGGGAGCCGACGCGGTGGTCATGATGCGATTTGACTCGGGCGAATTTGGCCAGAGCATGTCTGAGATTGTCGCCTACGGCACCGCCGTCACGCTGTCGTCATGATCATCCTCATTGTCGCCGTGGTGGGACTGATCGGATTGGCTCTCTTGGGCCGGCGGCGAACCGGGCAGACAGGCTCTTTGCTACAAAGGCCGGACGCCGCCAAGCACATTTCCACAGCCGACCGCACGCCGCCCCCCCAAGGCTTCTTTCCTTCGTCGGAGATGGTCCGGGATCCCGATACCAACACCATCCAGCGCGTCTGGTATCACCCCGAAAGCGGCGAACGGTGGCTGGAACCGCTGTGGATTGACTCGCCCCGACACTAGTTGGCGGGATGCAAGGCCCGATAAATCTGGGCCGCCCGTTGGGGCCCCACGCCTTCCACCTGGTCCAAGTCTTCCGGCGAGGCGGCGGCCAGTGCGCGTACGTCCGGGAAGTGCGCCACCAAGCGCTGCACCACATTATCCGGCAAGCGCGGAACTTGATGCAAAAGCCGGTATCCGCGCGGCACCAAAATGCGACCCCCGTCATTCTTGCCGTAGCCCAAGGCGTGATACCAATCCTCGTTCACCATGTTGACGGACGTGTGCTTGAGCTTAACCGGCTCGCCGTCAGTGGCTTGGTAATCGCGCCAAATCCAATACCACTCCTGCTGGAGATCCGGAAATTCCTCTAGCTGCAAATCCATTAAGTGCCCGTCTTTGCCCAATTCCACAATGTACCCCGAGAGCTCCTGCCGAATCTCATGGGCGACCAGCCCGCGCCGCAGCACTTCCACCACATCGTCCAAGAGCACCCCGCCATACAGTTCGGCTTCAGCCAGACGCCGGACCGCCCCACGGAACAGGCGGTCATAGCGTCCCAACGAGTTGACGGCGCCCTGCGCCTTATTGAGAATGTAGCTTAAATCGTGAAGGACGAAGCGCTCCCCTTGGTAGTACAACGATACGGTGCCGCGCCGCTCGGAGATGGCCACCACCAGGGCATCCCGAGTCTTGGCGATGCGCTCGGCGGTGCGGTGGCGGATCCCCGATTCGGAGGTATCCGCATCCAATCGCGGCACCATTTCCACGTTGGCCATGCGCAACCGGGAAATGTTCGCGTCCAAGAGAATCGCCCCATCCATCTTCGCCAACTCATAAAGTAAGGCCGGATGAAACGGGACATCCAAGCGGAAGCCGCCGCGGCAATCTTCGTCGATGGCTGGCTCCCCGCCGATGATGATTAACGCGCCCGTCTGCGCGCGGATAATCCGATCAATCGCTTCGCGCAGGCGCGTACCTGGCGCAACCTTGGCGACTTGTTCCAACATCCTGGTCATCTCGCTCACCCGCTGTCTACTCCCGTTCTGCCATTCCCAACCGCGCCATGGCAGCTTCCACGGTATCTTCCGAAACCACCGCGAGCCCTGGCAATAGTTCCGATATGCGGCCGGGTACCAATGCTTTCTTAAATCCCAGATTTTGGGCCTCGTGCAGACGCTCGCCCATCCGCCCCACACGCCGCAATTCACCGGTCAGGCCGATTTCACCGGCCACAACCCACTCAGCCGGCACAGGCACGCCCGTGATGGAGCTCACCGCCGCGGTCATAATACCCAGATCCAGCGCCGGGTCATCCAGCGACACACCCCCGGTGAGCTTGAAGAACGCGTCCATCTCGGATACCCGGAGGCCCAAATGACGCTCAATAACGGCTAGTACCAAAGATACCCGATGCGGATCCATTCCGGAAACCACCCGGCGGGGATTCCCGTAGGCGCGCACCAGCAACGCCTGGACCTCCACCAGAATCGGACGGCTGCCTTCTACCGCAGCCACCACCGCCGAACCCGGTACATCATGGGGCCGTTCCGCCAAGAGAGCCCGCGACGGGTCTTCGACCGGCACCAACCCGTCACCTTCCATGGCGAATAGACCAAGCTCGCTGGTCGACCCAAAGCGATTCTTAATGCCCCGGAGCATGCGGAAGACATGCTGCCGATCGCCTTCAAACATCAATACCACATCCACCAGGTGTTCCACCACCCGGGGACCTGCAAGCGCTAGTGGACACTGTCTTCATCCTGCGGTTCCCACCACGCCTGTTGACGGTCCGGGCTGTAACGAAACCCGAGCGCGTCCGGCAGAGGCGAAGAACACGGTACAGGGTGCAATGGATGCCGCAGCATCTGGGATGCGAGAGCCCAGTGCTGCAGAGGTATGCGGGACATGAGCCGCGGATGGCGGTCAAGCGCCCCTAAGAGGGTCAACGCCTGGTCCAGACTGTCGACTGCCCACGGCGCTCCCGCAAGCGAACCCGGCCATCGACACAGCGTGTTCCATCCCTTTTCCCCAAGGCGGAGTGCGGTATCCATCCGGACCGTCCATCCTTCCGGGGCCCAGGCCAGCGCTGCACCCGCCTCCCCCATCGGTGCCACGGCTATGCTATGATGGCCCGCCGTGCCCACTTCCCGTAGACGGGACGGGGCTAAGGTGAACCAATAGCGGGTGGTCGAAGCCACCAAAATAGGTTCGGATCCCGGTATCGGCAGCACCGCCAGCTGCCGTTCCACCAACCGCCGGCCCAACCGCCACCACGCATCCCACTCCGGGTCCCGCCGCCCTTGAAGCTGCCGGGCCCGTCGCAACATCTTGCTTCCCTGAGACCATAACGTCAGGAGCTGGGCATATTGTCTCTGAGGATCCAAGTTTCCTCCTTGTTTCCTGCACATTGACCACAGCCAAGGACTCTCGTGCTTGGCTCATCTGGTGTTTCATGCATATAGCCCAGTGCCTCAG
>JAJZBJ010000116.1 GCA_021798975.1 Bacillota bacterium
GGGAGTAATGCGGTTGGAGCGAGCTTCGGCGACGATAAGAGCCCGAGCGGCCTCCAGATGTGAAACAGCCGACGGCACCAAGGCCACACGCTTGAGCATCAACGGGCGTGCGGCCTTCGTCCTGTCGCCGTTCAAGCAGGGCGGTTCACCTCCAAAACCCGCCCGAGCCCCTCGCATATCCTTCCTCGCCCGGGAAATGCTAGCGCGGGAGGCGATTAATCTGTTCTGGACTGTCCTGATTGCCATGCTGGTGGTGGCCGCAGCTGCTGTGGCGGCCATCATTCTTATCGTCCCAATGTTGGCCAAGCGCCTAATTCACAGTATTCTCACCAAGCCCATGAGCGACACGCTGGCTGAACTCTACATCTCCATGCGGTCTACGCCGCCCATGGACTTTTTATATTCGTCACTGCGCGCCAACACCGGCGATGTGGTCATCCGGCCCATGGGATCGGCCCGGCCCATACACGGGTTCGATGATCTAGCGCTCGTGCCCGCCCAATTGAGCCGCCATCCGGTCTTGGCTACGGAGCCCGTGGACCTGACCGTCACCTTGGGCAAACGGAGCCGCAAGCCGATGACGATTTCCATGCCTCTCTACATTTCTGGAATGGCGTACGGGCTTGCTCTCACCAAAGAATCCCGTCTGGCTATGGCCAAAGCGGCGCGCGACAGCGACATTCCGTTGAACTCCGGCCAAGGTCCGTTCTTGGATGAAGAGCGCAAGCTAGCATCCCATTATGTCCTGCAATTTGGGCGCTGGGCCTGGAACCGCGACCCCGACATTCTGCGTCAGGCGGATATGATTGAGGTGCAGGTCGGACAAGGAGCCCAGCCGGGCAGCGCCGTCATTGCCACGCCTGACGCGGTGGGGCCGGAGATTAAGCGGTTAATGCACCTGGCGCCGGACCAAGCGCCGATTATCCACGCCGATTTGTTCCTCAAGGATCCGCAAGAGCCGAGCAGCCTCAAGGATGTGGTGGACTATATCCGGTCCGTAACAGACGGCGTGCCCGTGGCACTTAAGATGGGGGCCAGTGATACCGTCGAGCACGACATCGATGTGTCGTTGGACGCAGGCGTCGATATTATTGTCATCGACGGCACCGAAGGGGCGACGGGCAATGCGCCTATCACCCTCTCCGATCACTTTGGCATTCCAAGCCTCATGGCGCTCACACGAGCCGTCAAACACCTCAAGGCCACGCATACCCGGGACGATGTGGATTTGCTCATCTCCGGCGGCTTCCGCGAGCCCGGCGACTTCTTGAAGGCCTACGCTCTCGGGGCCGATGCGGTAGGTCTTGGGACCATCATCATGTTTGCGCTGGCTCACTATCAAATCACCGATGCCGTGCCATTCTATCCGCCCACCGACCTGGTCTTCTATCGCGCCCAGCCGCGCATCCCGCTTGATGTGGACAAAGCCTCCCGCGGAGCGCACAACTTCCTGGAGAGCTGCCGTCAAGAAATGGCGATAGCCATTCGCACGATGGGACACCGGAGCGTCCATGACCTGTCAATAGCGGACCTATCCGCCCTGGACCCGGATATCGCCAGCTTTACCGGCTGCCACTATTCCGGCCGGCCGCGACAAGCTGAAACGCAGACCGAAAAGCCCTCGTGAAGGCATCCGGACGGGAATAAAAAGGCACGTGTCCAGCCCCGTCAATCACCCATAGCGGGGTCTCGTCCTGGAGTTCCTCCTTGAGACGGTCTAACGGAAACAACACGTCCCGATCCCCATGGATCACGCCGATGGGAACGCCGGCCGCCTGCACCCGGCGGCTGAAGTCGGGGCTTTCATAGAATCGGCCCATGCGGGCCATCTCATAGGCATGGCGCCACCCGAAACGCAGCCGGCGGCGGTCGTCGCGCGTCAGCATATCGGGATCGACGCCCAATGACGCCATCATGCGGCGCCCGAAGAAATCCATTCCGGTTATCCAAATCCCAATCCGGTTAATCCAGAGATACGGGGTCGGCACCATCGCATTTTGCGGATTGAACCAGCCCGCCGAGGAAACAAAAATGGCGCCGCCGATGGCGTCCGGGAAATGCGCCAGCGTCTCGCCCACCACCATCCCCCCGAACGAATGCCCCACCAATATAGGCTTTTTGAGGCCCAACTCATCGACCACATCACGGACAGTCTCTGCGTAATCCTCCAAGGTGTGGCGGCGCGGCAGGTGGCTGGAGTGCCCGAACCCCGGCAAATCCAACGCCACATGGCGTCCGGGAACCGGGGGGTTCCGAAACAGAGGGTGGAAGGTCTCTCGGTACGAACCCATGCCGTGGATCCACAATACCGGATAATCACCGTTGGCGACCTCCATACAGGCGATTCTGAGATTGTTTTTTAACCGGATACTGCGCTTGGGAAAATCCCTATCCATGTCTCCCCCACCAAAATACCGTGGCATTTCCGCTTCCTGCCACCGCTTCATAGTATCCCGGCTTTGGCACGAACCGGGTGACAATCCAGAGCCCCTGGCCATTGGTCCTGCCGCGCTCCACGAAGCACAGCGGGCGTCCGGTCCGACGGCGATAGAGCGTCATGACCTCGCCGCCCACCGGCACTCCGGACCCTGCCGCCACATCCGCGATTTTGGCGCGGCTGCCTGACTCTACCTCCGCCGCCACGGTGTCGGGCGCACCGCCCGTCGCAAAGCGCCACCCGAGCGTCAACGGGCGAACTGTCCCATTGTTGTACAGCGCCTCGGCCTGCACCGCCACGCGGTATTCACTATTCGGCATGAGACGCCTTTTCGGCACGAACCCGATCTGATTGGGCGCCGTGTCCCCGGTGCCCGGATGGTCCACATACAACGGTACCGGCAGACGTCCTCGCCACAATCCTACATGGACCTCGGAAAGACTGTCTACCGTGGGAAAGTCCGCCGTAATAGGGTATCCAAAACGCCGCCCGTACCCTCCCTGGACCGGGTCAGGGTCCTCAATATCCACCCACCCCATGGATACCCCCGGCTGGCCGGGATACGGGTAGACCACGGCCTGGGGCAAACGGCTCTGGTATCCGAATCCCAAGTCCATAACGACGGCGCCATTCCGCCCGGCCGTCTGCCCCTCCCCCAGCGCGCTGAGATTGTCCGACAGAAGCGACAAGCGGTGAAACACCGTGTCCGCCAGATCGGCCGTCACGATGAGGGGATCGGCCGGATGCGACCATTCGATGCCCACCTCACCCGACAGCGAGTTCGGCCAGCCGAATGCCAGATCCCGACTCCACGGCGTACGGCCGGTGAACCCTCTTTCGGACGGCAGCTCGTCATGAAAGCTGGGCGCCGCATATCCATGCCGGCCGAGGTACGCGGCATGCGCGAGACTGGCCCGCTCCAAACGATCGCTCCACCTGAGCGGACTGAGATGCAAGGGGCTCCTCAAGGTGTTGAGGGCGTTTCGATAGGCCAGCGAGGACACCGCTGAACTGTCTTGGGGCGGCGGCTTGGCGCGCACCGTAACGTTCCAATGCTCAACATCTGCGGCGAATCCTGTCACATCAAAGGTCACGCGATAGGTCCCGGGAGTAAGCGGCGCGTTCAATCTGAGACCCGCGAACCCATCCTGAATGGCGTTAGCCGATTCGAAGGATCCCCGATACGGACCACCCTGAATGGCGATGTGAAAGTTGTCCTCCCGAAGATCGGCCTGGGAATCGCCGATGAACTGAATCCCCACTAGAGTCGGTCCCTGCAGCGCTTCATAGGACTGGGGGACGATCGGCGACACGTGCTGTGACGATTCGTAGCCGCGGTTCTTGGCGGTATTGTATGGCCCAAAAGTCCCTAAAGGCAGGTTCAACAGGGTCTCAGGGGCGGGCGGAAGCGTCGGCCAAACCGCCACCAGCCCGGAAATCAAGGCTGTAAGGACTGCCGCCCGAATAGTCCTTCCCCATCGCCGCACGCCGCTCCACCCCCGTCTATCGCTACGGTAATCACGCTTCCCCTGAACCGGGCGTATGATGCGTTACCGTGCCAGAAGGGGGATTTTGCATGCCCAATGTCATCGATTGCTGGTTGGAAGCCGAAACTGCGGTGGGATTTCGCACCTTCTATTCCCTGCACTTGAGACCGCTCAAAAAAATTAAGGTCATCCACGGGCCCGCAGACCGGCTTCTCAGCCACATCTCCAAAACATTCCTCGACCGTGGCAGGCAGCAAATCCGGTGGCACTCGGTCTATGCGCCCGCCTTGATGACGGGCTTGGTGGTGCCAGCCCTGGAGACCGCATGGATTGCGGCCGACGCCATCCGCCACATTGAAGTCCCTCGCACACTGATGGTGGAGTCGGTTCAAGCCGGTTCCGATATACTGCCCAGCCCAGACCTCGACCAACTGCATGCCCGCATTAAACGGTGTCTCTCCGGAGCGTTGGCAGCCCTGTCGGAATACGATCTGTTGATGCCGGCTGCACCCCGATTTGATGATATGGTCCGCGAATGGGTGTCGGAGTATCTGCCGGAGGTCCGCCGCGAGACTTCCGCCGGCCCGCAGGACTGGCATGGGTTCGGTACGCCCCTGACCTCCGAGGGTCCCGATGCGGAACTGCTTTCGACCGAATTTAATCGTCTGCAGCGCACCATTCACCTGGAGGGCGGTTCGAGCGTGACTCACACCCAGCTGGTGCGCCGCTTCGGCGAGCAAGTGCTCATGCGGGGATATAAGGTGCGTTTTTATCACGATGCCCTGGACCCGTCTCGGATTGACCACCTCATTATTCCGGCCCTCAGCTTAGGTATTACCAACGCCACCGCACCGCATCAAGTCGCCGGAGGCCACCGGATCGAGCGCATTCTGGCGGGAACACCAGCCCCGCTGACGGCAGATGACACGGAGTACTGGTGGAGCGTCTTTCAAAAGCTTTATACCCAAGCGTGGCGCCTCATGCAGGACATTGCCGATCTCAAACGGGCCACAGCAGGAGAAGCAGTCGAAGATTTGTCCCAGTTGACGGCCCAGTGCACCGCCTAAACGAATTCCGGTTTTTGCCAGGTGGATGATGGAGAAATGGGCATATTCTGGACTATCCCAACGATGGGGATGTGCAGGAATTCTCACACTTTTGTCGAAGATTACGGTGCACTTCGTTACCTTCACTCCCTCATTCCCTGCACAAAGGAGGAATTCGTTTGAGCAGCACTGGCTTAAAAAGAGAAATGAGCCTGCTGGACCTGACCATGGCCTCATTGGGCGGCATCATCGGCTCAGGTTGGCTGTTCGGCTCACTGTATGCCGCACAAATTGCTGGACCTTCCGCTATTATCGCTTGGGTACTAGGCGGTCTCGCCGTTCTGTTGATTGGATTGGTCTACGCCGAACTGGGCGGTATGCTGCCGGAGTCGGGTTCCATTGCTCGTTATCCGCACTACACGCACGGCCATCTGACCAGCTTCATCATGGGTTGGGCAGCGTGGATTGCGTACGCATCGGTTCCGGCGATTGAAGCGGAAGCCGTGATGCAGTACGCTGCCCACTGGGCTCCCGGCTTGTACAACGCCAGCACCAGTCTGCTGACGGGTTCGGGGCTATTGGTGGCCGCGTTGTTAATGCTGGCCTTCTTCTTAATCAACTACTTCGGCGTTCGCTTGTTTGCCAAGGTGAACACCTTCGTTACGATTCTGAAGTTCATTATGCCCAGCCTGACCATTTTGGTGTTCCTGTTTTCAGGACTCCACTGGATCAACTTGGGGCATTACCAGGGTGGATTCATGGCCGGCGGAACCTCCGGCATTCTGGTCGCTCTGGCCACGTCAGGCGTGATTTTCTCGTTCTTGGGATTCCGCCAGGCAGTGGACATGGCCGGTGAATCCCGAAACCCCCAGCGGGATGTTCCCCGGGCGTTGATTATCTCGATTTTAATCGGTATTGCTCTCTATGTGCTGTTGCAGCTGGTCTTCGTGGCAGCCATTCCCGGTTCGGCGCTGGCGAAAGGCTGGGCGTCGCTCAGTTACACCGCTCCGTTCGCGCAAGTGGCAGCCAGCTTGAACTTGGGATTCTTCGTGACGTTGCTCTACGCCGATGCCGTACTGTCTCCAGCCGGTACCGGAAACGTCTACATGGCGTCCACCACCCGCGTGCTGTACGCGTTGGCCAAGAACGGCTATTTCCCCCGCGGATTGGCCAAAGTTGACCCCCGCACGGGAATTCCTGCCGGTTCGCTGATTGTCGCGTTCGTATTGGGCTTGGTGTTCCTGCTGCCATTCCCTTCATGGCAGTCGTTGGTGGGTCTGGTTTCCAGCGCCACCGTATTCACCTATATCATTGGTCCCGTGTCGTTGGCAGTTTTGCGCCGGACAGCGCCTGAGGCCCATCGTCCCTTTAAGCTCAGCGGGTCGGGCTGGATTGCGCCAGCGGCATTCGTCATCGGCACTTTGATTGTGTACTTCACCGGTTGGCACACCGATTCCAAGCTGTTGTTGGCCATTCTGGTGGGCATCGTGCTGTATCTCATCTTCGGTTATGTCACGCCGGAGGCCATCCAAAAGCCGGATGCGGCGTCAGTCAAGAGCGGTTTGTGGCTGGTCGTGTTCCTGCTCGCCATGTTGGCAGTGTCCTTCCTAGGCTCCAGCAAGTTGGGCGGCCTGAAGAACGCCATTCCGTATCCCTTTGACATCATCGTGGTCATTGTCATCGGGCTGGTGTTCTTCTACTGGGGTGTTGCCAGCGGGCGCGCCACCAAGGAGGCGCAGGAAGCACTCGACACCGTGGACGAAGCCCGGAAGACGGGGTCCTAAACGGGACGATTCATCCTATGCGGCCCCATCATTGGGGCCGCATACTTTTTTTTCGAATCCCGCCGAGCGACAAGCCATCGCAGTGGTGATGGGTCCGTGTCCCCATTGCCGCTTCATCTGCTACCATAGGAGCAAGTCATCAAGGAGGTGCCCGCATGCCGCTAGTCGGTGCCGCGCTCATGCCTCACGGCTCACAAGCGCTGGAAGAATTGCACGACCCTTTATACGAACGCTTTCGAAAAACACATGATGGATTGGCGGCGGCCGCCCAGGGTCTCTCCCGGTCCCCCGCTGAAACCGCTGTGGTTCTGACCCCGCATGGCATTCGGGCGGAAAACATGGTCACTATTTCCAGCAGCGAGACCGTGCGGGGCGTGCTCAATGCCGGGACAGAGACCCTGGACGAAACGTTTGGGGTCGATCGGGCACTCGCCGATGCGATTGCTGAAGAAGCCGGGCGCCGCGGGCTGATCATCGCCAAGATCGCGGCCGGAGCCTCAAGCGGCCCCTTTAGCCAGCTTCCCCTGGATTGGGGCGCCCAGGTGCCCCTGCACTTTCTGCGTCAACAGGCCCCTGCCATGAAAACCGTCGTCATGACCCCGAGCCGGATCTGGTCGCTGGCCCAATTGTTCGCCTTGGGAGAAGCGCTCCGGGATACTTTGGAGACCTGGCCCCAGCCCGTGTGGCTCATCGGCTCGGCTGATATGGCGCATGCCCACGATGCAGAAGGACCCTACGGGTTCCACCCCGCGGCGGAAGCTTTTGATCGATGGTTCCTCGAGGTGGTGCAGACCCAAAATTGGGATGCCTTACTGAACGTCGATATGAATTGGGTCAGCGACGCCAAACCCGACGCGCTGTGGCAGATGGTCATTTTGGCTGGGGCACTGCAGAAAAGCTTTTCCAGCCACGTGATTGGATATGACTGCCCGACGTACTTTGGCATGATGAACGCACTCTTCACACGTCTAACGGCTTAGGAGGATAGAAGATGGAACAGCCCGCACTCATTATCGTCGATGTACAGAATGATTTTTGTCCGGGGGGAGCGCTGGCCGTTCCAGAAGGCGACCAGATTATCCCGATAATCCAGGCTTTAGCCGAGGACTTCCACCGCCAGGACCGCCCCATCATCACAACCCAAGACAATCATCCGCCGCATCATGTCTCCTTTGCCGAGCGCGGCGGCCCCTGGCCCCCGCATTGTGTGCAGGGGACGCCGGGGTTTGCCCTGCATCCAGCGCTCAAGCTGCCGGCCCACGCCGTGTGTTTGAAGGGCGAAGATCCCGATCAGGACGCCTATAGCGGCTTTGAAGGTCTCGTCGAGGGCGTCGACGGCAGCCGTGAACCACTGGCCTCTTTCCTGCATCGCTTGTCGGTTGACACCGTCTACGTGGCTGGACTGGCCACCGACTACTGTGTCCGGGCCACCGTGTTGGATGCCCTCAACGCGGGATTCCACACCGTGGTCTTGAAGGACGCCATCCGTGGTGTCGATGTCCACCCGGGCGACAGCGAGCGGGCTCTGGAGGAGATGGCCGGGCGGGGGGCGGCCATCCGATGATGGCGCGGTCGGCCATATGGTGGACAGCCGCTTGGCTTTTGACTGTGGCAGCGTTGATGGTCCGTCCCAATTCCGCCCTTACGGCGGCGGCGCTCGCCGCCTCGGCCATCTTAGCGGCTTTCGGATTTTGGGGCCAACTGCGGGCGCGCCGGCATCTGGCGGCGTCGCAGCCGACGGGACCAGATCCGGCCGAGACCACGTTTCAAATCGGCAACCAGGCGCTCCCCCACCTTCGCCAAGGCTTGAATCGCGAAACCGCACAGCATCTGGCTGACATTATTCAACGCACGGCTGAGGTCGATGCGGTAGCCATTACCGACACCCAGCGGGTGCTGGGCTGGTCCGGCAAGGCATGTCCCCAGCATCAGCCGGGAAGTCTGCTGTCGGAGACGACACGGCACACCATGGCGGATCGGGTCACCCGCGTTTTGGACACCAAGGAACTCATGGGCTCCTACGATGAGTGCGACTTGGGAACCGTCGTCATTGCTCCCTTGGTCTCCCACAACCAATCGGTCGGCTCCATCAAACTCTACGTCGCCAGCCACAAGCTGATGCCAAGCCGCATTGTCCAGCATGCCGAGGGTGTCGCCCAGATGCTGTCGCTCTTGATGGAGGTGGTCGAAGCGGACCGCCAGCGCACCCTGGCTGCCGATGCGCGTCTGGAAGCGCTGCAGGCCCAGATTCGCCCCCACTTTCTCTTTAATGTGCTGAACACCATCATCGCTTATTCTCGAACGGAGCCCGATCGGGCCCGCGACCTGCTGACCGAGCTGGCCGGCTTCTTTCGGCGCTCGCTCCAGCATCGCGGCCCCACCATTGCTCTCAAAGACGAAATCGAGTATCTCAACACGTACCTCACCTTGGAGCGGGCCCGGTTTGGCGAACGCCTCTTCTACCGGGTCCGGGTCGATCCGCGCGCCCTGGACGTGCCGGTGCCGATTCTGACCATCCAGCCCTTGGTCGAAAACGCCGTAGTCCACGGTCTCAGCCAGCGAGAAGGACCTGGAACGGTCAGCGTCACGGCTCGGCTCCATCACGACCGGCTCATCATCTATGTGTCGGACAACGGGGTGGGTATCGCGAAAGCCCAACAGTACGAAATTTTTGAGATGGGGCGGGGCAGCGGAATGGGCGTAGGGTTGTCCAATGTAGCTGAACGCATGATGGGCATTTATGGCCCCCACTACCAT
>JAJZBJ010000117.1 GCA_021798975.1 Bacillota bacterium
GACATGCCAAAACCCTTCGGAGGTGTTCGCATGTCCTTATTCATTTTACCAGATTATCCCGGCATGGAAGTTCAGATCGTCGAGGGTGATACGATGCCCATTCGGGTTATTTTGACGTCCACGGCGGAGAGTGCTCCGTGCCCGCAGTGTGGTACCCGGAGTGAACACATCCATAATCACTACGTCCGGGAATTGCAAGAAATCCCCGTGGGCGAGGCCACCATCACTCTGGTGGTCCAGGTTCATCGCTTTTGCTGTGATGAGCCGACCTGTGCCCAGACGATTTTTTGTGAACGGGTGGCGTGGGCCCCGCCATACCAGCGGCGGACCGCCGCCTGTACGCAACGTATTCTGAGCTTGGCTTGGGAGATGAGTGCCGCTGCGACGCAGCGGGTGGCGGAGGTGCAAGGCATTCACGTCAGCCGACCGACGATCAATCGGTTGCTCCTACGCGCGGCTGATGCTCACGGCCGCCCGGAGGGGAACAATGAGGGGTCACTCCATGAGTTTGAGCCCAAGGAGCAACCGTTGACCATCGTGGGGATCGACGATTGGGCATGGAAAAAAGGCCAGCGTTATGGCACCTTGGTGGTCGACTTGCAGACGCATCAGCCGGTGGCCGTCTTGGCTGACCGCTCAGCAGAGACCGTGGGCGAACAGCGCGGTCTGGATGCGCCCAGCCACGACGGCTTCTTCCAGGGCCCGAACGGCATGGTCAAACCCCCACCGATCGGCGCATTGGGCCAGTCCCTCCAGGGCGGCATGGAGCTCCGCGCGCGCCACCTGGTCTAAGGCGATCTGAATCGGTTCCGGCAGACCGGATCGCAGGGGGCTGTTACGCCAAGCGCCGGGTCTTTGCGCCACCCGATGGACCGTGGTACGGTAATGATCCTAAAATGTGTCCCCCGTGAAACAACGATACGACGGGTCCACAGAAAGGACGATCTCCTCAGAGAGAGCGCAACCCTAGAATACACCGGAGTCCCCCATTTTTCATGCGGCGGGGCGACGCGCGCGGCATGGGGAACTGTAGCAGAACGCATGCGGATGACGCGAGAACGGACGCAATTATCGCTGGACCAGCCCGACCTCTACCACCGCTACTTTGATGGCAGGGTCCACAAGCAAATGGCGGCGTCACGATTAGACTATTTCTCTCGTCATGATTATCCCGCGTTCGATCTCCGTCCGGACTGGGGGATGTGGCCATGCCGACCCTCGTCGTGGGTGGCCGGCACGATGTGCAATGTCCGTATTGGTGTTCCCAGGAAATTGGCGACCTCATGCCGGCAGCACAGGTCGTCGAGTTTACCGAGAGTAATCACTATCCGTTTTTGGAGGAGTCCGATAAGTTTCGGGTAATCGTGTCTGAGTTTCTCAATAGCCCCTCGACTTAATGTGGAATCGGGGGCGAGTGCGCGGCACGGAGTCGTTCTGGGGCTAGCGGATTAACAACCGAGAGCCCGGTTGCATTTATGTGGAGGGGATTAGCATGGATGTATACCTCCGGAGCATCGTCCGCGAGGACGTCCCGTTTGTCCAAACGTTCTGCGCGATGGCCAGCGTGTCCGCGTTAACGAGCATTCCCCACCCCTATCCGGTCGACGGGGCACGCCGGTGGTTCGCGCAGGTGACGAGCAAAGCACGTGCGGGCGTGATATGGCCATGGACGATTGTGTGTGACGACCAATTTGCCGGGATTATTGCGCTGAAACGGACGGAGCCGAGCACAGGCGCGGTGGACTATTGGGTGGCCCCGCCCTTTTGGGGCCAAGGCGTCGCGACCCGCGCCGTTGGCCATGTGGTGCTCCATGCCTGGGACCAAGGGCTTCAAATCCTGAGTAGCTATTGCCTATCGTCCAACGTGGCGTCCCGCAAGGTACTGGAAAAGAACGGATTCGTTCTGATTCGCGAGGCGCCAATGGCCTCGGGAAAGCATGCAGGACAGGCGTTCGCGTATTATTGCCTCCGCTTGGAGAGGGCTGATTGAATGAAAGTGCGTGGGGCCCAATCTGCCCCGATGACTTCACGACACTAATCGCGCACATACGGGGGCGTAAGCGCCTCGAGGAAATCCTTGCGTTCGCACGAGAGGACCAGTTTAGGATGCACCTCTATCGGATTACGGATAGCATTGGCCGGCCCAACAATTACGCCACATGTTCCACAACATGTGGCGTAACATTTTTGGTGTAATCGTGTGTATAATAGGATTAGAACCGGGCACGCTGTGGAAATGACGGTGCAAAGGTGGTCGAACAAACGATGGAGAAGCCAAGCTTCACCCAGGACCAGATGGTCAAGTCGTCTGACGCTGTGAAGCATTTTGGTGAGATCCGCAAGCACGCTAAAGAGCAGCCCATTCTCATCATGGACAACGGCAGGTGGGACACGGTCCTATTGGGATACACCCAATACGAAAAATTGTACCAACGGCTGTTGGAGCTCGAAGAACGATATGAGGCGAGCGTACTCGAATCTCGCATCGAGCGGTTGGAGCGCCAACCAGAAAGTGCGGTGCCTTGGCGTCGGGTTAAACGCTCGCGTGGAGATGAGTAATCAGCGGTTCGAGGTTCGGTTCGATGTTGACGCGCTGACGGAATATCAACGACTCGACAACGCTTTGGTGACCATCGTGGACAAGGCCTTAGCGCGTCTTGAGGAGCGGGCCGACGAGGTAGGAACGCCCCTCAAGAACAAATACGCCACAAAACTCCATGGATGCAAGGAAATAAAGTTGCGTGATGCGGGTCTTCGCATCGTGTTTCGTGTGACCGACCACACGGTTGAAGTCCTCCGCGTGGTCTATATACTCACCATCGAGAGACGCGACCTCGATTTGGTGTTCCGCGTGGCGGACAAGCGATTACGCCACTTCAAGAGTCGAGGCGACCTGCACGAGTTTCTCTCTAGGAGCCCTCGTTGGGAAGCACGGCGTCGATCTCCCCGGGCATCACGCAAGAAAAACCCCCGAAAATAATGCTGGGAAGCCGCGAGGCGACAGGACTCCCGCGGTATGCCAGCCCCAAGGTAACAAGATACAAGGTCAGCAGGCCCGTTTCAAAGGTACGCCGCGCCTGGGGCGGATCCGCTTGCTTGGCCGACGTGTCTGGCCCGCCTGATTTCTCAACATGGGTCTCCCCGGGCGAGTGAACAAAGCAATGACGACATGCAACTTTGGACGAATGCTTTACCATATTAATCAAGCATATTCGGGGGCGAGTGTCCCGCAAGAACTCATTCGCTACGTGGCAGCCATTTTGCCTCTAATTTCCTGACGACAAGGCCATTTCATTGGGTTGCATTGTCCGCGAGCGTGTTAGCGGAAGGAACGACAAACCATGATACTTGTGGGAACCATCCTGATGGTGTTTGGGCTGGAGTTTTTCCTTATCTGGTTCTCCCAACATCGTCACCCGGTGACGGTGACGACCACATGGACGATTCATATGGCGTTGGCGATGGCCGTGGTGACGATCATGGTATCCACCTCAAACACATGGTTCATGTTCGTTCCCTTCTTATTGTTTATTGCAGGAGGCATGTCGCTGTACCTGTGGATCGGCGCATCGGACGCGAGAAAGCGTGGGTCCGCGCGATTAGCGTACATGACCTTGTACCCCAACATGGACTTCCGACTGCTGCAGGAACCAAAGCTATCTAGCCCACCCGGTCTGTGGTGGAGGCGAGCCGTTGTGGCCGCTATTTTCCTCATGTTACTTGTTATAGTGGTCTTCATGAAGTCCGGGATGACGACGTAGGCCCGCGGGTGCGTGAGATGTTAGATGACTGCTTCTGCGGAGCGAGTCTGTAGATGTCACATCCATTGCGGCGAACTAATGGCAACTACGAAGCCGCAACTTGCCGCTGAAAAATTTCCCGTAGAAACTTTTTGTGGCGCTAATCAGCGGCATACGGGGGCGTAAGCGCCGTAAGCTCCTCATGATTGCGTCAGGCCTGCTCCTTGCCTCGGGAAAATTCACTATGCTATAAAGGATTTACCACACTCCAGGAAAGGCGGGTCTACGCTTGCGCTGTTATTTAATTGAGTCGACCCGTTTGACTCCCCCCTAGTTACCATCTCTTAACTCCAGAATTAGCCAGCGGCAGGGACAAGTACGCCCAATGATCGTGGTGGGTGCCCGTTGATGGGCACCGGAGCCCGATTTGCTGTGACCCCAGGGACCTGGACCGGCGGCAGGTCGATTTTAAGCTATAGACCTATTTCTGTGGCTGTGTACGACGGTGCGGCAGTGAGGTTGGTGGCCGGTGATTCAACTCCGGTAACGTTATCACCACCGATCGTGGCCTAGCTGGTTGCGGCGACACGGGATAGAGGACCGGAGGACGAGATCGTGGAACGTGTACACTTTCAGAACGAGCAGGTATTCCGCACACAAGTAGAGCGGTTATTCGACGACCAAAGCCGGCGGATCCGAGCGGTGCTGCCGGAGGCCGACATTCAGCATGTGGGGAGCACGGCGATACCCGACAGTCTGACGAAAGGCGACCTCGATATTCAGGTCCGCGTGCCGGCGGATGTCTTTTCCCGAGCGGTGGAGCGATTGGGGACCCTGTACCGCGTGAACGCAGGGAGTCAGCGGACCGAGACCTTTGCTGCCTTCCAAGACGACACGACGAACCCCCCGCTCGGCGTGCAGTTGTCGGTGATCGGCGCATCCGAAGATTTCTTTTGGAAGGTCCGCGACGTTCTCCGGGCAAATCCGAGCCTGCAACGGGCGTACGATGCCCTGAAACAGCAATACGAGGGCCAGCCGATGGCCGTGTATCGAGCGGCGAAACAGCGGTTTATCGAAGCGCTCATGGCGAGCGAGGCGTTTCAACGCCTGGACTGAGGACGGGCGAGGCTTCAGGAGAGACGCGGTCCATGGGGTGGAGAAAGGAGGGACGCCAATGGCCCATCGCCAGGCGCATCTTGTGCGGATATTGGCCACCGGTCAAGGGGCGGCGATGTCCGGGAATCAGTGGATCTTTGCCATGATTCCGTGGTGGTTAGCCGCCAGGCATGTCGGGGTGGCAACGATGCCCTTGCTCGTACTCCAGATCGTGGCGCTCGTCACCGTGCTCCCGGTGGGGTCGTGGATCCAACGACGAGACGATCGCGTCGTCACCGTAGGCGCCGAACTACTCCGCGCGGGCAGTATGGGGTCGCTCGCCCTGGTGGCGTTCCTAATCCCGCGATGGGCCCTGCCAGCGGCGTTGCTCTGCCTGGGCCTGTTTGGCGTGGCCGAATCCGTTCTCAAGGTCAGTCTTCAGCGGCGGACGGTGTTGCTATTCGGCGCTTCCCATCTCTTGCGGTTTACCACCTTGGTTGAGGGCATCGACGGCGGGTCCGCGATTCTGGCCCCTGTTGTCGCCGGGTGGGTGCTCGCGGTTTGGGGATTTCCGGCGACCGCAGGCGTGGTCTCCGGATTGTTTCTCCTGTCGGCTGCCAGCTTGTGGCGCACCCGTCGTGACGGGGGATCCGGCACCGACACTTCTACGCCCCCCGTTCTCCATCCGATCGTCGGGTGGAGAACGGCTTTTCACTTCGTGTTTAGCGGTGCGCGCTGGCCCTTGTCGAGTATTTTGGTGCTGGTGAACGGGTCGTCCGTGTGCGTGGAACTCGTGCTCTCGCTGTACATGGTGCATACCCGCCATTGGTCGACGACCGCAGCCGGTGCGGCGTTGGCGGCGCTGGGGGTGGCAAACGTGCTGAGTGTTTTGCTCCTCACCCGTCGGCAGCGTCACCCCCGATTTGTCCCGCTCCGGTGGCTGAGCGCAGCGCTGGTGCTGGCGGGGGCGGCGATCGGTATCTTGGCGGTCGCCCATGCATGGGTGTGGATAGCTGGCGGCTTGTTCTTGCTCGATGGTGGCTTAGCCGTCATTTTCGTAATGGCTGGCACCTTGCGCAATTTGATGACCCCGCCGGACCATTTGGCAGGGACTGGTGCGGTCCTGTCCTTCACCAACGGTCTGGCACGCCTCGCAGGGATGTCCGTGCCAGGTCTCATTCTCATCCTACACATCCGATTCGGGGTGTTCGTGGGTCTGGCCCTCGCCTACGGGCTGGCTGCGGTCGTCGTCTTCCTCCGTACCCGTCAGATGACCATGGATGAGGCAGCCCAGGCTGTGTCGGGTTGATTGGACTCGCTTTGCTCTGGCCGATGTTGGAAAAGCAGGGCCGCGCATATACTTCACGGCGTGAATCGAGAAGATTCGGGGGCGTTAATGCGGAGGTACAGTCGCTACCGTTTGAGATCCCCGGTCTGCTACCAAACCTCGGCCTCGTACGCCTCCACGCCGGGTAGTCTCATGATCCGTTCATAACCGTCGTCGGTCGTGGCGACTAAGGAAAAGTCGAAGTCGATCTCGCGGAAGACACACCAGGCGCGGTCTTGGGGCCACCAGATAAAGGGTGCCACAGAATAAATGCCGCGTGCGAGATCATACACGGTATCGATGGGGCCTGCGGCCAACCAATAGGTGCGGCCGCTCGCGGCCCAGCCCGGCGGTGCCCAGCGTGGCAACCGGGCAATCTCCTGGCAGAACTGCTGGCGTAATCGCTGCCGCTCGTCAATGTCGGGGCGCGTGCGGTCATCATGGACCTCCGCCCACCCACACTGAGTCGCGCTCCATTCGCCGGTGGTGTCGCAAAATCCCATCCAAATGTGATCCGGGGTCGTGGTCAAGCGGCGCAGCACCGGAATGAGCTTTTCCAGGACCACGGGCGACAAGTGCCAGTACGGTTCCGCGTCGAAGGTCGGCTCCTGGGGCATCGTCTGTGGGGGCAACAGGTCCTCGAATCTCAAGGCCTCGTCGAGGGGCTGACCCGACCACCGGGCGACGGTGGCCCATGACACAGGTATGAGACGCCGTTCGTGCTGATCCCACATGAGCCGCTCCGCGGTCGGACCGGGATTCTTCCAGGCCGGATGATTCAATCGCACATAGCGTGCATAGCCGCGCGGGATGAGTTTTCCGATGAAACGGTGGCCGCCGCTTGACCATAGGCGCGGATCGTTCAGCCACTCGGTGGCTGACAAGTCCGCACAGAGCTGCAGGTCAGGCGGCCACCCAAAGTGGCCAATATCGAAGATATCCGTATCCGTGCGCATGGGAACCTCCTGGGGGCGTTTTTGCTCTGCGTCACACTCATCGCTAAAGGGTTCCGATCTGCATCAAGCGACCGGTCGTTGTTCGGTTTCGTTATCCTTTGTGTGGCCGATACAAGCCTTTATGGGTTGATGGTTCGGGTCCGATGCCGGGAGCGGATCGTGCGGTGCCACAAGGCGGCGACGGGGGCGCCCACGACCGCCGTGAGCAGGACTCCAAGCCCCAGGGATTCCCATGCGAGGGACTGGCCCAGGTGCGCAAAGATGACAGCGAGGTATACTTCGTAGGTCACGAGCGCGACGAGCCATAGTACGATGGATGACCACCAACCTCGGGTGGAAGCGGGTTGACGGCGTGCGGAAACGGTCGTCCAACCGAGCAGAACACCGAACCAGAGGGCATACATCGGCAACTTGCCCAGTTGAGGGCCGATCAACCCGAGGACCAGTCCGACAATGACCGCACCGCCATGATTCCACAGGGTGAACCGGGACATGTATGAATTCTCCTCACTGTTTTGTTGAAATTCTCCCATACATCGCCAAACGGATAAATAGCCGAAGTTGCCTAATAGTTTTCGGTAGCAATGATGGACTACTGGGGGCGAATCATCAACATGACGGGATTTTGAGGACTGGGGCAGGAATTACCCGCTCGGTTTCAGAAATGACGTGACGGAGTGAATAAAGAAATGAAAAAGGCAGGCAATAGGTTATGAACAACGGATGGGATGATCCGGAGGCAGCCGCTGACTATCTCGCCAGGCGCCATGGTTGGGCCGACTACATTGAAGGCCCCGCGATGCAGTCTGTATTGCCGAATATGACCGGACGCCGGGTACTGGATCTGGGAACCGGCAGCGGTCAATGGGCGATTTGGTGCGTCGAACACGGGGCGGATTCGGTGGCAGCCATCGACCGCTCCGCGGCCATGCTGGCACACGCCCCGACCCACCCGCGCATTCAGTGGATTCAAGCGGACATGGAAACGGTGCAATACCCGGCGTCGTCGTTTGATTGTGTTGTGAGCGGCTTGGCTCTTCATTATGTCAACGACTATGTCGGTTTGGTCACGCGGATTAACCGTTGGCTTACGCCGGGCGGTTGTCTGGTTTTTTCGGTTGAACACCCACTCAAGTATGCGAACAGCGGCGGATCGTGGTTATCCGACGACGACGGCAACGCCTTGGCTTGGCCGGTCGACTGCTATTTGCAGGAAGGCCCGCGCGTGGAAGAAAAGAACGGGCTCACATGGACCAAATGGCACCGCACTATCGCCATGTATGTGGAGGGATTGCTCGCTGCCGGACTCCAACTGACTGCCCTGAAAGAACCCGGGGCCACGGACGAGGGATGGAGACTCCAACCAGCCATCGCTGAAGGTAATCGTCGTCGACCCAATGTGCTGGTGCTTCGGGGGGACAAAGCAGCATCTGAGTGAACCTGTTTATCGTCGAGAAGCGCCATCCTTCCGTCGAGCGGCTTGGTCCTCTCCCATGTCGTGAATTGCCATGGGATCCCCAAAGGGATGCATTGACCTTACTGCGTAAACGGGGGCGAATCTGCCGCAAGCGCCTTGGGCGGTGACTTCTGATTCTGGTTTGGTATCGCAATCAGAACGGGCGTACAATAAGGTCAGATGCGAGAGGAGGACGATAGCATGGCAGGACACGGCGACCTGGCAGACGATCGAATTGGGATCGATCCGGCTATTATGGGCGGTATGCCTTGTATTCGCGGGACCCGCATTCCAGTGCGGATGATTCTCGATTATCTCGCCGAAGGGGCGACGCTCCCTGAAATCCTCCAACAATATCCGCAATTGACGGAGGAGGATGTCCGAGCGGCGATCGCCTTCGGGGCGTATGCGGTGGGACAGTGGGCGTCCCAAGCACCGGCTCACTCCGACGCTCCATGAGAATCCTGTTGGGTGAGAACATCGGGGCCGAGACGGATAGGTGGCTGCGGGTTTGCTCGGTTCGGCAGACGATGTCGTGTACCGGTTAGCATGTGAGACGGAGCGGGTGTTGATCACACTCAATTATCAGGATTTCCGGTTGATGGAAAAATTTCCACCGGAGCAGTGCGGAGGGATTCTTGCGGTGCGCATGGGCCACACGGGCTTGGCCGCGGTGAATTCGGTGTTGGACCGTGCGCTCAGACACCTTCCGGAATCATACTTTTCGCGTAACTATTTACGTATCCCCTTTGATTTAGCGCAAGAGAACGGCCTCAGGCGCGCTGTTGCGCGACCACGCGACCCCACGGATAAATTTACGAGCACGGGGTCGTCCTCAAAGGAATTGGCTTGATCCATGGCGAATCCCTCTTCAAGAGGTGAACGCCATGAAGCGACT
>JAJZBJ010000118.1 GCA_021798975.1 Bacillota bacterium
GGTGCCGCAATCCATGAATTCAATCCCCCGAGAACGGGCCAATTCGGCCCGGCGCATGGAGTCCCGGAAGTTGGAGTTTCCACCGTCAATGATGATGTCCCCTGGGGACAGCCGGTCCACCAAAGTGGCGATGGTCTCCTCGGTGATGCGGCCCGCCGGCACCATGACCCATACGATCCGGGGTGCGGACAGCTTCTCGATAGCCTCATCAAGGCTGCCGGCGGGTACCGCTCCGTTCTCGGCAACCCGGGCGCGGGCCTCCGCGCTGGGGTCAAAGGCGACCACGTGGTGACCGCCTTTGATTAATCGTTCTGCCATATTACCGCCCATGCGTCCTAACCCAATCATTGCTAATTTCATCGCATCCACCTCCAGAAAAATTACTTCAGCCAGTTGGTTAAGGTTTTGACCGATTCGGCGCCCGGTTCTGGGAGAACAATTCGCACCACGGCACGCCCATGAGCCAGCAGCGATTGAAAGTCTCCAGCTGCCTGAGCATGCATGAGGGTCGAAAAGTCGTAACCATCGCGGGGAACCGGCAAGTGCGGTCCGTCGGCGCCTGCCAATTGGATAAAGAGGCCGGTAGCCGGGCCGCCTTTATGCAACTGGCCTGTACTGTGCAGAAAGCGCGGACCGTAGCCCAAGGTGGTCGGACGTCCCGTGCGGTTCGTGAGGGTTCGGCGCAACTCCGCGAGGGCGCTGTCGAGCGCGCCAGACGGATTGAGATAGGCCATCAGGGCGACATAGGAGGACGAGCCTGCCAAATCCAGAAGCGCCTGCAGGGAGTCCTTGAGACTGTCCTTTTGCAGGGCCTCTGAGGCCGTCCAATGGAGGCCGTCGTCGGTCTTTAAGTCCTCCGCGGGCAACTTGCCGTTGGTGAGACGGCCGAGGATGGCTTTGGTGTTGTCTTTGCTCTCCTGCACGTTGGGCTGGTCGAAGGCGTCGATTTGAAGGATGGACCCCGCGATGGCTGTCGCGACTTCCCAGCGATAGAATTCCTGTCCCAGCGTATAGGGATCCGAGAGCGTGTACACAATGACGGGATGCCCGGCATTTTCAAGAGCTTCGGTATCGACGGGAGCTGCTCCGGGTCCTTCCTGATAGACCACGAAAACGCGGTCGCTGCTGTACTCTGCGGGATTATACAAAGGCTCATGAGCCACCGGAACAAGGCCGGTTCCGAGTTTTCCTGTCGATTCCGCCAACAGTTGCTCGAGCCAATCGCCAAAGTGGCTGATGGACTCCGGCATGATGAGGGTCACTTTGTCCCGTCCTTGGCGTGCCAGGGACCCTAATGCGGCACCTAACAGTGCCCCGGGGTTAGCGCGCGCATCGGGGCTTTGACACGCGATGGTCATGGTGAGCGCCTCTTGCAGGAGCCGTGCGGTGTCCAAGCCGTACAGCGTGGCGGGTACCATGCCGAACCAGGACAAGGCCGAATAGCGGCCTCCGATGTCGGCCGGGTTGAGGAAGATGTGACGGAAGTGATGAGACTCTGCCTCTGTTACCATGGCGGTTCCCGGATCGGTGATGGCGACAAACTGTCGAGCCGGATCCAGACCCTTTCGGCTCAGCACATCCCAGAAGTAGTGATAGAAGGCATTGGGCTCGGTGGTCGTACCTGACTTGCTGGCGACGAGGAACAGGGTTTTGTCCAAGGGGAGTTGATGGGTGAGTTCCTGCACGGCGCCGGGGTTGGTGGTATCCAGCACCGACAGGGCTAGGCCTGGCTTGCCAGGCGGGAAACTGTGGATCAATACGTCTGATACCAGACTGCTTCCGCCCATGCCCAGCACCACGGCGTGCTCGAAGCCGTCTAAAACGGCTTGCTGGAAGAAGCGCCTGAGACTGGGAACGTCCTCTAGGACACGTTCTGACACGCTAAGCCAGCCTAGCGCCCCTTCGATGATTTTGACATGCGCCGGATCGGTCGACCATAAAGACGCGTCGTGCTCCCAGAGCCGCGGTACAGCTCGGTCATGGTTCAACTGATTAAGCGCTGTATCCCACTCGGATTGGAAGGAGCCGAGATGAAAGGCCCCCTCTTGAATCGGTCGGTGTGTCCGCTTCTTGTCCAAGCTCTCCCGCAATGTCACAAAGGACTGATGAAAGCTGGCCACGCCCTCTTTCAGCAGCTGCTCGGTCACCGCGTCCATGGAAATGCCGTGGGACTCCAACTGGGTCAATACTGTCCGAGCCTCCTCCAACCCTTGCTCAATGCGGGCTTCCGCCCGACCATGATCCAGGATGGCGTCAACGGTCGCCGGGGGAAGAGTGTCCACGGTGTCAGGCCCGATCAGGGCTTCCACGTACAGGAGATCCGGATAAGTGGGATTCTTGGTGCTGGTCGACGCCCAGAGCGGCCGCTGGACCATGGCGCCGTGGTCGCGCAAACGTTGGAAACGCGCGTCCTGAAACTGCTCTAAGAACAGTTGATAGGCCATCTTGGCGTTGGCAATGGCCGCCTTGCCCTTCAATGCGGGGTCGGCCTGCTTTTGATCAAGCAACCGGTCCACCAGCGTATCCACGCGGCTGACGAAGAAGCTGGCCACCGAAGCCACATGGTCGAGGGGAAGGTTCTTCGTGAGACGCTCTTCCAATCCCGCAATGTAGGCCTCAATGACATCGCGGTAGGCTTCCAGACTGAAAATGAGCGTCACGTTGACATTGATGCCGTCTGCAATAAGCCGTCGGATGGCCGGAATGCCTTCGGGCGTGGCCGGCACCTTAATCATGATGTTGGGGCGGTTCAGCGCTTGAAACAGCCGGTGGGCCTCCGCAATGGTGGCGTCCGTATGTTCGGCCATGGTGGGCGGAACTTCAATGCTGATGTACCCGTCTTTGCCGTGCGACGTTTGATACACGGGCAAGAGCAGGTCCGCTCCCCGGGCGATGTCGTCGAGGACCAGCGCGTCGTAGAGTTCGTCCACAGACGCGGTGTGCCGGCTCAGGGACTGGATGGCTTGGTCGTAATCTGACGAGCCGTCGATCGCCTTTTCAAAAATGGTGGGATTGGATGTAATCCCGGTGATACCTTGGGCGATTAATTGGGCCAATGCCCCGGAGTCGATTAAACCCCGGCGGATGTTGTCATACCACAAGCTTTGACCCAGCTTTTGAATCTCGCGAATGGCGTTCAACAAAAAGCCTCCTCTCCTACCTACGGTCTCCCATGAGTTGGCGGGCTGCCGCCACGATGTGTTCTGGAGTGAAGCCGAACTGCCGGAACAGTTCCTCTGCTGGCGCGGAGGCCCCGAAGTGATTGAGGCCGATGACCACGCCGTCCGCTCCAGTGTACTTTTCCCATCCCATGGGGGAGGCAGCCTCAATGGCGATCCGCTTGGTGCCAGACGGCAGCACCTCGCGCTGGTACGCGGCATCCTGTTCGTCAAAGCGTTCCCAGCAGGGGAACGAGACCACGCGGACCCGCATGCCTTCGGCGGCCAGCTGCTCTCCAGCCGTTTGGGCCAGTCCCACCTCCGAGCCGGAGGCCATGAGGACCAGGTCGGGTTGGCGGTGGTTTTCCCACAGCGTGTAGGCGCCGCGATGGAGTCCCTGTGCCTTCTCAGCGGGGACAGCGGATACCTTTTGGCGCGTCAGGGCCATCGCTGTGGGGTGGTCTCCCGACGACAGGGCCAGCTTCCACGCTTCCCGCGTCTCATTGGGATCGGCGGGGCGGACCACGTAGAGACCAGGAATAGCGCGAAGTGCCGCCAGTTGTTCAATCGGCTGATGGGTGGGGCCGTCTTCTCCAAGGCCGATGGAGTCATGCGTGAAGACGTATATCACCGGCTGATGCATGAGGCTGGCGAGACGAATGGCAGGACGCATGTAGTCGGAGAAGATGAGGAAGGTTCCCCCAAAGGCACGGAGTCCGCCATGCAGTGTCAGACCGTTCAACGCGGCGCCCATCGCATGCTCGCGGACCCCAAAGTGGAAGTTGCGGCCGCCGTATTCCTGGGCGCTGTAGTCGCCTCCGCCTTTGATATTAGTGTTGTTGGAAGGCGCTAGGTCGGCTGAACCGCCCACTAGGGTGGGCAGATGCTGTGCAATCCGATTCAGGACTTCCCCGGAGGCCGCCCGCGTTGCCAGCGATTGTCCGGTCTCCCATTGGGGCAGGTCATCGAATGCCGACTCAGGGATACGGCCCTCCCAGGCGAGCGACAGCTGAGCTGCCTTTTCCGGTTCATGGGTTTGGTAGCGCTTCCAGGTGCGGTTCCACTCCGATTCCCACTCTGATCCGTTGGCAACCGCCTGGCGGAAATGCGACAGCACGTCGTCCGGGATGTAAAAGGGCTTATCTGTCGGCCACCCGAGGAACTCCTTGGTCAGCTTGGTCTCCTCGGGCCCCAAGGCTTCGCCGTGGGCCTTCGGGGTGCCTTGCCGGTTGGGGCTGCCATAGCCGATAATCGTACGAACGCCGATTAAGGACGGCCGTTCGTCAGCTTGGGCGCGTTGAATGGCGGCCGCGATGGCGTCCACATCGTTTCCGTCGGCGACGTGCTCGGTGTGCCATCCGTATGCTTGAAAGCGCTTCAGCACATCTTCCTGGAAAGCGATGTCCGTTTGTCCCTCAATGGAGATGTGGTTGTCATCATATAAATAAATGAGCTTTCCCAGCTTGAGGGTGCCGGCGAGCGATGCTGCCTCTGACGCCACACCTTCCATGAGGTCGCCGTCCGAGACAATCGCGTAGGTGAAGTGGTCAATAATGCGGAAGTCTTGGGTATTGTAGTGTTCGGCCAGCCATCGCTCCGCCATGGCCATGCCAACGCCGGTAGCAAAGCCCTGCCCGAGGGGACCGGTGGTGGTTTCGACTCCCGGGGTATGGCCGTACTCGGGGTGGCCGGGTGTTTTGGAGCCCCACTGGCGAAACCGCTTCAACTCGTCCAGCGGCAGGTCGTAGCCGGTCAGGTGCAGCAGGGAATACAGCAGCATAGAGCCGTGTCCCGCCGACAAAACGAAACGATCGCGATTTTGCCAGTGCGGATTGTGTGGATTGTGATGCAAAAACTTGGTCCACAGCGTGTACGCCATGGGGGCCGCGCCGAGCGGCAAACCGGGGTGACCAGAATTGGCCTGTTCCACTCCGTCAATCGCTAAGGCTCGGATGGCGTTTATCGCCCGTTGTTGCAAAAGATCATGATCCATATGCCAGGCCTCCTCCGGCCGGGTCAAAGTCTCGTGTTGACCCGGAGGTTTCGTTTTCTTAGGGTTATTGTAGAGAACATGGTTCATACTGGCAACGCGACCCAGCCAACCGACTGTCCGAGAGAGGACAAAACTGGAATTGAGCGGGCGTACACCATGGGGAGGATGACCGGTGAAGAAATATGTGGCAGTGGACGTCGGCGGAACCAAAATCGCCGTCGGTGTCGGGGAAGAGTCGGGAAGATTTTTGGGAACATCCGTGTTCTCGACCGACACTAAGTGGTCGCAGGATGCCGTACTGGATCGCATTGCGGAGACGGTCGATCAGCTAGTCTCCGAAACGGGCTTGGAACACGCAAACCTCGTGCGTTTGGGGCTCGGATCACCGGGGCCGTTGGATGGTCCGCGGCTCCTGGAAACCAGCAATTTGCACAATTGGATGGGACTGAACTGGGAGACGGGCCTGGAGAGCCGCCTCAACCTGCCGGTTTCCGTTCAAAACGACGCCACTGCGGCGGGGCTGGGGGAATGGATGTACGGGGCCGGACGCGGTACCAACGACTGTATTTATGTGACCGTTTCCACCGGCATTGGTGCCGGTATTGTGGCGGGTGGCCGGCTTTATGCCGGGGCGCGCGGGAATGCCGGCGAGTTTGGGCATATCGTGATGAACCCCACGGGCCCGGAGTGTCCGGCTGGCCATCAGGGTTGCCTGGAGAGCTTGGCGTCTGGTACGGCGATCCGCAGGCAAGGTCAGGCTCAACAGGCCGCGAGCGCGTTTTTGGGAGGCTTCGATGCGGTCGAGACCAAAGACGTGTTCGACGGATACGAAGCGGGGGACCCCGTGTGTCGGGCCATCGTTGAGGCGGCAGCCGACCAGCTGGGACTGGGGCTGTCATATTTAATAGATTTGTTTAATCCGGAGAAGATTATTTTAGGGGGCGGGGTGGCCACTCACGCGCCAGCTTCGTATCGTGAACGGCTGTGGCATGCCGCCATCCGCTGGTCGCTGAAGACGATGGCGGGTGTGGTGGAATTGGTGCCAGCCCAGTTGGGCGGCGACTCAGGGCTGAAGGGAGCTTTGGCCGTGGCTGTCACAGAGCATCGGCCATGACGCGGCGGCACTGTCAACTTTATCAGAAAAACTTACATTGCCGTTTGACACTCTTTCGAGGATATTCATATAATCGGATTGTGTTTGTAAGATTCGGTGGGCAAACCTGACAGAGAACCGGACAAACGGAGGGGAACTATTGTGAAAGTTGAGGATGTTTTGCGGTTAATTAAGGAAAAAAACATTGAAATGGTGGACTTTCACATTGTCGATTTGCCTGGTACGTGGCAACATGTCACGTTGCCGGTGTCGGAGATCGACGAAGAGACGTTGAGCCGCGGCATTCCCTTCGACGGGTCTTCAATTCGCGGGTTTCGAGGCATCGAGGAGAGCGACATGATTATGGTGCCGGATCCCGAAACAGCCGTCGTCGACCAGTTTCACAACGTCCCCACGTTAAGCATCATCTGTGACGTGACCGATCCCGACGGGGTGCCGTATGAGCGGGACCCGCGCCAGATTGCGCGTCGAGCCGAGGCTTATCTGAAATCCACTGGGATTGCGGACACCTCGTATTGGGGCCCGGAACTGGAGTTCTTTTTGTTTGATTCTGTGCGTTTTCTGAACCAGGGCCACGAAGCGTTTTACCACTTAGATTCGTCCGAAGGTTACTGGAACTCGGGCAAGGAAGGCGGACTTGGGCTGACCATCCGGCCCAAAGAAGGATATTTTCCGCCGAGCCCAGTGGACCAAACGCACCACATCCGCACGGCGATGGTGAAGGCCTTGCAAGCGGTGGGGATCCGCGTGGAAATGCACCACCACGAGGTGGCCAGCGGGGGTCAAGGGGAGATCGACTTGCGGTTTTCGACTCTCACCCGCCAGGCCGATACAGTCATGATGTACAAATATATTTTGAAGAACGTGGCGTTCCAGCACGGAAAGGCCATTACCTTTATGCCCAAGCCGATTTTCGGCGACAACGGCAACGGCATGCATGTCCACCAGTCGTTGTGGAAGGGTCAAAAACCGCTCTTTTTTGATGAAGCAGGCTATGCGCACTTGTCGCAACTGGCTCTCCACTACATTGCCGGGATTCTTCATCACGCGCCAGCACTGCTAGCGCTGACCAATCCATCGACCAATTCCTATCGGCGCTTGGTCCCTGGATACGAGGCGCCGGTCAATATTGTGTTTTCGCATGGCAACCGCTCAGCGGCGATCCGTATCCCGAAATCTGTCTCGCCCAAAGCCAGCCGTATCGAGTTCCGCACGCCGGATGCGACGGCCAATCCGTATTTGGCCTTTTCCGCCATATTGATGGCTGGATTGGATGGCATTCGAAAGAAATTGGATCCGGTGAAACTGGGATTTGGGCCGGTGGACCGCAACATCTACGCGTTAAGCCCCGCCGAGCTGGCAGAAATCGGCAGCGTGCCCGGATCGCTGGGCGAAGCGCTCGACAATTTGCAGCGCGATCACGAATGGCTCACCGCCGGCAACGTGTTTACGGAGGATGTTGTGCAGACTTGGATTGAATTCAAGCGGAAGAATGAGGTTGATGTCGTCAACTTGCGGCCGCATCCGATGGAGTTTGAACTGTACTTCAACAGCTAGACACTTGAAATTGCGGTCGACCTTCGATATAATGATCTAGTCGGCGCCGAAGTGGCGGAATAGGCAGACGCGCGCGACTCAAAATCGCGTGAGGTGATCCCTCGTGCCGGTTCAAGTCCGGCCTTCGGCACCAAAAGATTGGCGGCCCTTCCCGGGCCGCTTTGTTATTATCCGAACAGGAGTGACCGTATGCCCGAAGATACCCAGAAGCTGCTGGTGCACCCCTTGCGCGAGCGCATTGCGGTTCTGCTGATGGACCGCCCCTTAACGGCTAAAGAGGTGGCGGTGGAGCTCGGAGCCACCGTCGGCAACGCCCATTACCATTTGCAACGACTGGTGGCCGGCGGGGTGCTGGACAGCGACGACATCCCCAACACCGCCGGGGGTGTGGACAAGCGATACCGGCTGGCGGCCGCTCCCGCGCCGACGGCTCCGCGTCCGCCGCAGGCGGATTTGCTCGATATGTCCATGGATTTGTGGCTAAGCGTTGCGGAGGCTGGGCAGCTGGTCAACGAGCTGCAGGCGCTCGTGTATCGGTGGCAAAGCTCGCATGGAGAGATGCGGGGCCGCCTGCAGGCAGTGTCGTTGAGTGTCGGTTTATCCCGCAAGCCTACCAATTAAATTGATCCGAAAGATCCGCGAGGACTTCGTTGAAACGATCGGATTGTTCGAGCATCATCATATGACCCGCATCGGGAATCGTGAAATAGGGCACCGCCGGCCAGACATCCCGAAACAGGCTGGTCAGTGCGGCCGGTGTCATGCGGTCCTCCGCCCCGGCAATGACAGCCCTGGGACACGCGATGCGGGCGAGGTCGGGACGGACGTCAAAATAGGTGCAGGCTAAGAATTCCCGGTAAGCCCGGTTGGGGTCGACACGTTTCATCTGCTCGAGGCTTCGTTCCACCAAGATCGGGTCGGCAGTTTTGGCCATCGACCAACGGGCTATTCTGTTCAGCGCTTGATCCGGCTCCGCTTTCAGCGCTGCAATCAAATCGGGATTGACCGGAAGGTGGGGCCCTGTGCCGGCCAGCACCAGTCCCTGCACTAAACTGGGCCTTTTTAAGGCCATAACCTGAGCGATGGCGCCCCCCATGGAGTGTCCGACGATGACGGAGGGCTGGGTGAGGTGGCTAAGGCACCAGTCCGCCCAGGCCTCGATGAGGTGATCCGGTGGAATATGGTCTAAGGGCGGCAATTCGGCGCGCTCCACCGAAGCCAAGGCCCGGAGCTGCTTCGTCCAGGTCAGGCGGGATGAGGCCGCCCCATGAATCAAATACCAGTGTGCCATGCGCTTCACTCCCTCAAGTCGAAGTCCGCCCCGTGCTTGTCTCGGCGGTTCCGCATTTGCTAACATAGACTATAACATTGCCGGTTTCGGATGCGCTGCCGGCACGCACTCGGGACAAAATACAGAGTCAGAGGAGCTTCCCCCGGTATGCCGACCCAACTTTTAATCGACGGCCACAGTTTGCTGTTTCGTGCCTACCATGCGCTGCCCCCTCTCACGACCAGGGCTGGGGTGCCCACAGGCGCCATTCACGGCTTTGCGTCAATGCTGATGAAGGTGGTCG
>JAJZBJ010000119.1 GCA_021798975.1 Bacillota bacterium
ATCACAGGGGCGGTTCCATCGTGGCCAATAAACGTAATCTCGGTATTCTCATCACTGTGGGTGTCGCGACGCTGCTGTCCAGTATGACCAACAGCGTCACGAATACGGTGCTGCCGTTAATCGCCCAACACCTGCATTTGTCCATCGGGCTGGCGTCATGGATTAACCTTATCTACTTGGTGGTCTTGATTGTCTTGTTGCTACCGGCGGGACGGCTTACAGACCTGGCGGATCGACGCCTCATTGCGGCCGGCGGATTCGGACTTTTTGGTGTCGCGTCGGTAGCTGCAGCGCTCAGCCATAGCCTTCCCGCCCTGCTGGCAGCGCGCGGTGTCACGGCAGTGGCTGGAGCCTTGTTGCTGTCCGCGGGTCCCGCCGTCTTGACGGCGGCCTTTCCCGCTGAAGAACGCGGGGCTGCCCTGGGCTGGCAGGCCTTGATGACCTATTTGGGTCTCGCCGTCGGGCCTATTTTGGGGGGATGGCTGGCGCAGTCAGCGGGGTGGCCGGCCATCTTTTGGATGGCGGTCCCGCTGGCTGCTCTGGGGGCCGGCATGGCCCTCGCGTTTATTCCAGGAGGGGCGCCCGGCATCTCGAAACGGTTCGACAGCATGGGCAGTGTGACGTTCATGGCCGCCATGGTCTCGTTGACGCTGATGATGAATCCGAGCGTCTACGCGGGCCGCACCGGGGCCTTCTTAATCGTGCTGGCGCCGCTGGTGCTGGTTAGCGGCTTCGGGTTTATCCGGCTGCAGCAGCGGATCCGCGATCCGCTCATTGACCTTCGGCTCTTTCGGTCGCGGAACTACCGCTATGGAACCTTGGGCGCCATGATTAACTATCTCTGTTTCTTCGTAGCCCTGTTTCTGTTGCCGTTCTATTTATCCCGGGTTCTGGGCTGGACGGTGGGCCGCGTCGGGCTGGTGTTGACCATTATGCCGGCTTTCATGATGGTGCTGGCGCCATGGGCCGGGCGGATGTCGGATAGATGGGGGGCACGGGGGCTCGCATCCGTCGGAATGGCTGCCAACGTGCTGGGGTTGGCGCTTTTTGCTTTGGCCGCAGACTGGCGGGGGGCCGCGGGGGCATTGCTGGTGGCGGGTCTGGTGTGTATGGGGGCCGGCACCGGACTGTTCGCCGCGCCCAATAATGCCGCCATTATGAAGGCGGCCCCGGCCGAAAAGCAGGGAGTGGCTTCGGGAACCTTGGCGACGGCACGCTACGTGGGAATGGTGGCCGGTACAACCTTGGGGAGTTCGGTCTTCCACCTCCTGCGGAGCGCGCTGCGCACCGGGCCGGCTTTTTCCGCGGCCTTCCTATGGGTGATGGTGATTGGGGCTTTGTTTGGCGTGGTGGGTTTGGGCTTCACCTTGTCGATGGAGCGGAGCGCCCGCGCCGGCCGCGCCGCTTAAGGAGCCGGCGGTACCGCGATGCGCTCGAGTGCTTGCCGCATCTCGGATGTCATGTCGAGACGCGCCCACTCGTCGGGGAGAACCCAACGGCAGGCGGCGTGCTCTGGATGGGCAATGCGGCGCATCTCATGCACACGGACCTCGAAGTTCCACTCCCGGGTGCGGCCAAACTCTCCGAGGTAGTCACAGTAGCCGAGATACCGAATAACCTCTTTGAGACGCAATCCGGTCTCCTCGTAGAGTTCCCGGGCTAGGGCGCGGGCCAGGGTTTCGCCCGGATCCACATGGCCACCCGGAATCTCCCACATATTCGGCAGGTAGTCGTCCTCCCGCCGTTTCAAGAGTAGCACGCGGGATGCCCGCTTCACGACCAGACCGACCACATGCGAGACAACGCCGTCCCGATTCGCGGCATCGAGGAGATCATGCTCCCGGATGTCCATTGCACCGCTCCTTCTAGCCCCGCAGTGCCGCACTCTGGCATAATCGGGGCGGGTGATTGGTCATGAAACAAAAATGCGGATGGGCCTACGGGCACCCGCTGCTAGAATCGTACCACGACGTGGAATGGGGAGTTTTTAACCCCGACCGGCAGCATTTATTTGAGTTCCTGGTTCTTGAGGGCGCACAGGCGGGACTCTCCTGGCTCAGCATTTTAAAGCGCCGCGACGCCTATCGCGAGGCATTTGACGGGTTCGATCCCGACCGACTGGCATCGTGGCGCACCGAGCGGGCAGAGCCGCTGCTGGAGCACCCGGGCATCATCCGCAATCGGGCCAAGATTGCCAGCGTGTCCCGGAACGCCGCCGCCTTTTTGAGGGTAGAAGAAGCCTACGGCGGATTCGATCGGTATCTCCTGGAACAGGTCGGCGGCTCACCCGTCGTGCATCATTTCGCGAGCGATGGGGACGTGCCGGCGGAGGATGCCGTGTCCCAGCGCCTCAGCCGTGATTTGCGGAGGCGGGGTTTTCAGTTTGTAGGGCCGGTCATCTGCTACAGCTACTTGCAGGCGGTGGGGCTTTACATGGATCACCTCACCACCTGCTTTTGCCATCCCGAATGGGCCACCCCGGGCTAGTTGTCGCCGGTCGAGCCCAGCCGCAGAGCACTCGAGGCCCAGCGCCAGGCTTCCACGACGTCTGCCCCCTGGACTTCGATGGTGCGCCCGTCAATGCGCTTCACGACCGGCATGAGGGCGGCAATTTCCGCGTAAAAGCTGCGGGTGAATTCCAATCGGAACGTGACGGGACCAGCTTGCGGATGCACCTCGGGCCGGGGTGCGCGCACAGCCTGGGCACTGGCCTCGCGGATCATGTTCCAGACCGTGGTGCGCGGCAAGGACCGCGCAGACCGGTGGTCCAGCCCGTACTTTACAATGACCGTGCGGGTACCTGGCAGCCGGTCGCGGACTTGGGCGGCAATTTGATCGTCGCCGCTCACTAACAGGACGGGGACACCAAATTGGCTTAGAAGAGCCGCATTAATTTCAGCCTCGCTGACAGCCACGCCGTTCATGAACCAGTTATGGACCTGCAGGCTCGAAATGGTGTGGTCCATCACGCCGCGGGCCGAGCCAGCGCGGGCGTGGTAGCCGATGAAGAGGGCGCCGTCGGCATCCTGACCGCCTTCCACCATGGTCAGAACCTTATTGTGGCCGGAAATGAGCTCAGCCCGATCGTCCAATTCCTCGTATAGAAGATTCCGCATCCCGCCGTGCGAGTCATTCACGACAACGGAGTCCGCCCCGCCATCAAAAGCGCCCTGAATGGCGGCGTTGGCCTCCGCTGTCATGAGGCGGCGAAACCGCTCGTAATCGCTGTGCCCAGGGACGATTTCGGCACGGCCGGTGACGCCAGCAATGCCTTCCATGTCAACAGAAATTAATATCCGCATGATAGTCACCCTTCGTTGAAGATGTTTAGAACCTACCAGCTTTCGAGAGGGGCGTCTAGCGCATGGGCAAAAATCTCCAGGCCATGCAGGATTTATCACGGCTAGCCGCGCCGGCGCCGAACCACACTAGAGGAGTCTGGCAAAAGGAGGGGTTCCATGTCGTCAACCAAAAGTCCCACGCTGCCTCCGCAGCATCAGGCGCGCCAGCCAGGTCTGGAAGACCTGATGCATCCCCATCCCCAGGAAGTGGATCATCAATATCGGGGATCCGGGAAGCTCCAAGGCAAAAAAGCCATTATCACCGGCGCGGACAGCGGCATTGGCCGGGCGGTTGCCAACTTCTTTGCGAAAGAAGGGGCCGACGTCGCTATTGTCTATCTCAATGAGGACCATGATGCGCACGACAGTCAGCAATTGGTGGAACAGGAGGGACGGGAGTGCCTCCTGATTCGCGGAGACATCGGCCAGAAGGCGTTCTGTGAAAAGGTGGCGCGGCAGGTGCTGGACCGCTGGGGACAACTCGATGTCTTGGTTAACAATGCCGGCGAGCAGCATCCGCAAAAGTCGCTCGCGGATATCTCAGAGGCCCAGTTAAAGCGCACCTTTGAAACCAACTTTTTCGGCCTCTTCTTCATGACCCAAGCGGTCCTGCCCCACCTCAAGAAGGGTGCGGCGATTGTGAACACGGCCTCGGTTACGGCGTACAAAGGCAACCAACAGCTCCTGGACTATTCGGCCACGAAGGGTGCCATCGTGGCCTTCACCCGCAGTTTGGCCTTGAACTTGGCGTCCCAGGGCATTCGCGTCAATGCGGTGGCCCCGGGGCCGATTTGGACGCCCTTGATTCCGTCGACGTTCGATGCCAAGCAAGTGCACACCTTTGGCAGCACGACCCCGCTGGGACGGCCTGGGCAGCCGGAGGAAATTGCCCCCAGCTATGTGTTTCTGGCGTCGGACGACGCCTCGTACATGACCGGACAGGTCCTGCATCCCAATGGAGGCGAAATGGTGACCAGCTAACGAAAAAAGGGCCGGGGACGCTACCGGCCCTGGGGTTGTGCCCTAGTCGAGCGCATTCAACAGCGCTTCGGCCTCTTCAACGCTGATTTCGCCTTGCCGCAGACGCTCCAGAATCAGCGTGCGCGGGTCTTGGTCTGGGGACGGAGCATCGGTCGGCCCGCCGTCACTGGGATATTGCGAGAGCGTGACGTTGCCGCGCCGTGTTTCCAAGGCGATGCGGCCCGTGCCGTCCCCCGTCACCCCGACGAGGCGCTGCCCGCGTTGCGGGCCGGCATGGCCCACGGGAATAAGATTCATGTGGGAAATGATGCGGCCGTGCTCGGTGCTGGCTTCCACCCGTGCGCCCATATGTTCCGGGACCTCCACGGTAATGGCGCCGCGGGACTTCACATGGATGCTGAGGTCCTCAAATTCGCCCCGGGCGGAGACATCGCCCATGCCGACCTCAACCGCGGCACGGCGCCACCCATCGTTTTGCAGCGAGACTTTACCCAAGCCGGCATTGACGGCTAGACGGTCGCCGTGGCTTTCGGATATTCGCACATCGCCCATGCCGGCGTTGATTTCTAAAGTGCCGTGGGCACCGGTCCAATCCACCGATCCTTTGCCGCAATTCACTTCGAAGTTTCCGTGGCAATTGGCGGCGCTCACCGGACCCATGCCGCTGTTGATGTCGGCTGATCCGCGGACATCGTTCATGTCTAACCGTCCCATCCCCAAGTTCAGATCAAATTTGCCATCCGCGCCGTTGAACCGTCCATCGCCTTTGCCGAGGTTGATATCCCATTGGCCTTGGAGATGGGTTGCATCCAGGGAACCCAAGCCGACGTTCAACTCGGCCCGGTCCGCCGAAATATCGGTCGCCGAAACTGGGCCGCGGCCCAAGGATGCCTCGAGCCGACGACAATTCTTGGGGACATAGACAGTCACGTGGACATCCCCCTGCATGTGTTTGGTGCTGACGGAGAAGCTGGTGGCGGTGGTGAGGGGCTCGACTGCGGGATCGGATTCGACCCGGGCAACATCATCCGCACTGGGCTTCAGGGTAAGCGATCCGCGCTTGACTTCAATTTCAATCGTTTCCGTCATCAGAGGATTCCTCCTTCGGCCGCTGGCTTAACAAAGCCAGGGCATCCTTGACCTGAACTCGCCCAGCGGCGACATCTTCGAGGAGCGACCGGCGGCTGGCCGGGCTTGATTGACTGGGCATAGGGCCGGGGGTGTGCTGGAACGCCTCGACCAAGTCGTCCAGTTTGTTTCGGACGGTGGGATAGGAAATGCCGAGAACGCGTTCGATTTCTCGCAAATTTCCGCGGCTGAGAACAAACAACCGGAGGAAACTGAGCTGTTCTTCCGTTAGGGTGAGACTCGGGTGCCCCTGAAATCGTCCCCGAATTTGAATGTGGCAGTGGGGGCAGGAAAGCTCCGTCACGTCGAGGGTATGACGGCAGCTGGGACACGTGCTGATGAACTCGGCCATCACTTCAAACCTCCTTACTTATGTAAGTGTAACATGAACAATGTTAATGCATCAATGAAATAAGTAATATCGAGCAAAAAATCAGCACAGCGGGTTCAGGCCATGAGCGCTGACCGGTACAATAGAAGTAAAGAGCCGAAAGGGGGCGGGGGAGACGGGACAATACGGCACACGCGACGTGCACTTCTGCGCGACCTGTCAGTGGATTCGCCATACCGGCGCAGGCCAATATACGTGCGTCCGTTTGGGGTACCGCACCGAGCCGCGCTGGAAGTTCGATTGCTGGTCCCCCCGGGAACGGTATCGCTCGAACTCCGTGCCGGAGAAGGATGACCCGTCGTGAAACAGGAACGGACTGTCAGACCGAACCTAGCATTGGCCGTGATTGTTATTGGGGTGCTCATTACGGCTGTAGACAGTACCATCGTGGTCTTGGCGCTGCCGACAATGATGCGGTCGCTGCATGCTGGACTCGGTACCGTCGTGTGGATCGTGATGGCCTACTTGCTCGTTATCACCCTGCTGGCAACGCAAGTGGGACGGCTGGGGGACATGTTCGGGCGGGTCCGGATGTATGAATTAGGCTTTGTCGTGTTTGTGGCGGGATCCGTATGGTGCGGCCTGTCGAACGGCTGGGTGGTTCTGGTCCTGGCGCGGGTGTTGCAGGGCATTGGCGGCGCTCTGGTAAGCGCTAACAGCGGTGCTGTCATCGCGGATGTGTTTCCGCCCGAAACGCGCGGGCGCGCCTACGGGTACAACTCCATTGGGTGGAATCTGGGGGCCATTTTGGGCATCTTGTTGGGCGGATTCATCACCACCTACTTTTCGTGGCGATGGATTTTCTTTATTAACCTCCCCATCGGCGGCATCGCCCTGGGATTGGCCCTGTATTCGCTGCATGAGCGTCTCACACCCCAGCGCCACCGGATGGACCTGGGCGGTCTCGTGACTTTGGGGATTGGGCTCGCAAGCATTCTCTTGTCCATGACGCGTCTGTCGTCGACGGGATGGGACGGCGCCGACGCCCTGCTCCTGATGCTGGGCGCCGTGTCGCTGGGTGCGTTTGCGTGGATCGAATCTCGGCAGCCGGAACCTCTTCTGCATTTGAGCCTTTTCCGCATCAAGGTTGTCACCTTTTCCCTGTTGGCGTCGTTCTTTCAGGGGCTTGGCGGATTTGCGGTTCTATTCCTTATCATGATGTATCTGCAAGGGGCCCGCGGACTGTCTCCGCTCAGCGCCTCCTTGCTGCTCGTGCCCGGATACCTGGTCGGCGGCGTAGTCGGCCCCATGGCGGGGAGACTCTCCGATCGGGTTGGATCGGTACTCCCTTCGTCCTTGGGGCTGGCGCTGCAGGCGGTTGCGGTGTTGGTCTATGCCCAGTTGGGCACCCGGACATCGTTAGCTTTGGTGATTGTGGCCAGCATTATTAACGGCATCGGTTCGGGGGGCTTCTTCCCCTCCAATAACGCCGCGGTCATGAAAGGGGCGCCCCCTGGCCAGTACGGGATTGCTTCTGGCATGCTGAGAACCTTTTCCAACGTCGGGATGGTGATGTCGTTTGCCGCTGCCATTCTGATGGCCTCTACGCGCATTCCACGCGGTTTGGCGTTCGCCATCTTCGTGGGCTCTACCCGTCTCACGCCGTCCACGGAGGCGACATTCGTGTCGGGCCTGCACCTGGCCTTGTATCTGTCCATCGGCATGTTGGTGCTGGCGGGGTTGAGCTCGTTGGTGCGGGGGGCCGGCCACTCCGGCTCAGCCAGCCAGGAAAAGGCTATGGGTTCGTGAGGAAGCGCTCGATGTAATGAGCCAGCTGGTCCGGGGCTTCCAACTGTGGGTAATGGCCTGCTGCCGCTAGCCGCACGCGGACGGCCCCAGGAATGGGGTCGAGTCCATCTCGACCGTCGCCCAGCAGCGGATCGCGCGCGCCGCGGACTACCAGGGTAGGCACATGAATCCGCCTAAGCCAGGGAGTGACGTCGGTCGTGAGGATGGTGCGGAGCGTCGCCAGGACGGCATGGCGGGACGCCCCGTCAGCAGCCTCGCGTTGGGCCGCATCGAGCTCGGGGTCGGGCGGGCTGATGAGGGACTTTCGCCATAGACGATACAGCAGGGTTGGCAATTGTTGATCGCCCAACCGCATGCTCATGGCTTGAATGCGCGCAAAGTGCGCCTTTACCTGCGGGTCTACTGTCGCTGAGTCGGCACCGGGGATGGTGCTCAGGACGATTGCTCGGGACACCAAGCGCGGCAGGCGCGCGGCCAGATAGAGGGCGCCGGTGCCCCCAAAAGAATGACCCACGACGGTGATCCGCCGCAAATGGAAGCGCTGCACCAGCCGCACCGCGTCGGCCAAATAGTTGTTGATGTGGTAGCCCCGCGTCGGCTTCGCCGATTGTCCGAATCCCCGCAGGTCCGGCATCAGCATCTGCCAGTCTCGGGGAAGCCGCTCCGCTAAGGGACGCCAGCTTGCTCCCGTCATGCCCCAGCCATGAAACAGGAGCAGAGCCTCGGAACCAGACCCGGTTCGACGAAGAAAAATGGATGCGTGGGTCCGTGACAGCCGCATGTCTTCCACCCCCCTTACTTGTATAATACAAATATTGGTGTTAGCAGGACACAGTTGATCGGAAAAGCCTGTTGGCGGTAGGAAAGGGCGTGTCCTGTCGCGAATAGGACCTCGGAGGCGACAGGTACGGATACAGAGAAAAGGCCGGGTCAAGGCCTGTATTTTCGAGTGGGATGGGGTCGGCTGGCGGCGCAGAGAGCATGGCCGCGTCAGGCGGCCCGTTTAGCGGCTTCCGGATTACATCTGGGGAGTATCCCGGAGCCAACGTTGCCCCCCGGGTGGGTCGAACTCAACCCCAAAATGGCCGGTATCTGCGGGTCCGACATGGCCCTGATGAAGGGACAGTCGTCCCCGTTCATGCGCCCGTTGACCTCGTTCCCGGCTGTCCTGGGACATGAAATTGTGGCAGTAACCCGTGAGGGTCAGCGGGTCGCGGTAGAGCCGACCCTCAGCTGCGCTGCACGGGGCCTTCCGCCTTGCCGGATGTGCGCCATGGGGCAAAGCGACGACTGTCTGCGGCGCAGTGATCCGGGACTGGGTGCGGGACTGATGCTGGGATATCACGCCCGGGTGCCGGGCGGATGGTCCCAGCGCATGTGGGCCCCGCAGAATCAACTGGTTCCTGTGCCGGAGGGTATGCCCGACGAGCGGGCGGTACTGACAGAACCGGCCGCCATCGTGCTGACCGGTCTGAAACAGATGGAATGGAGTCGGGTGGGCGAGGTTCTGATTGTCGGCTCGGGGACCTTGGGTCTCTTGGCCATCGCCCTCATCGCGGAACTGTACC
>JAJZBJ010000120.1 GCA_021798975.1 Bacillota bacterium
TTGTCCGCTCTCAAATGACTGAACGGCCCGACCCGCGCGGTGCTGGAGATGACGCTCTGCTCCACCACCGATTGTGTCACGACGACGCCATCACCCAGGCGGCTCGTGACGATGGTGCTCATCGGCCCCACGTGACAATCGCGGCCAATGCGCGTGTGGCCTTTGAGGAAGGTCATGGGGTAAATCACGGTATCTTGCCCAATTTCGACATCCGCATCAATGTACGTGGTAGCAGGGTCAACGATGGTGACCCCCTCGTCCAAAAGGCGTTCCAGGGTTTGCTGGCGCAACCGTTGTTCCGCCTCCGCCAACTCCCGGCGGGTATTAATCCCCATCACCTGATAGGATGCGTGCCAGACCATCGCCCCAATGCCTTCACCGCGGCCCTTTAAAATCGCCACGGCATCGGTGAGGTATTGCTCGTCCCCGTGAAACGGCAGGTCAGCCAGCAACTGACGCAATCCATCCACTTTCCAGACCCCGATGCCGGAGTTGATTTCCTGGATCAGGCGCGTCTTGTCATCCGCTTCCTTATGTTCAATAATGGCGTCCACCGTCCCCGACGGCCCCCGGACCACACGGCCGTATCCTGCGGGATCCGCCATGAGCGTGCTCACGAGCGTGACGGCATTGCTTTCCGCTTCATGCCTCGCCAAGAGGTCCGCCAACAGCTCCGACGGGACCAACGGGCAATCCGCGTAGAGCACCAAAATATTGTCAATGTCGTCCGGAATCTCCCCCAAGACCTGGTAAACCGCGTCGCCCGTGCCCCGCATCTCGGGTTGCCGCACAAACTCAGCTGAGCCCTCCAAGGTTTCCTCAACGCGCTCGGCCTGATACCCGACCACTACCCAGGGGGTGCCCAATCCCGCCCGTTCTACCGCCCGCACCACGTGCATGGCGAGCGGAAGCCCGCCCAACTCATGCAGCGCTTTAGCGCGGCCCGAATTCATCCTGGTGCCTCGACCGGCCGCCAAAATAATCGCTGCTGTCTTCGCCATGTGGATCCCTCCTGGGATAGCTTCGGATGGTATGCGGGTTTAGCATACCAAAGATTGCGCCTGGCTTACCACCGCAAGGACAGCGAAAAGGCGGCATCAAAGATGCCGCCTAGCGCTTCTATTCTTCGGTTAATTTATACGTTGCCCGATCGCCGGTTCCGCCCACCTGGGAATTTTACGAGGCCGAGTGGAACACGTCTAGCACAGCCTTTTGAATTCGCTCACGAGCCTGGGGGGTGATGGGGTGCGCCACATCGCGGAACTCGCCATCGGGAGTCTTGCGGCTGGGCATGGCCACGAACAAGCCTTTTAGGCCTTCGACCACCTTAACGTCATGGATCACGAATTCCCCGTCCAAGGTGACCGAAGCCACGGCCTTCATCTTGCCGTCGCTCGCCATCCGCCGAAGCCTCACGTCCGTAATCTCCACAGCAAACCCTCCTTCGCCAAAGATGCCGGGTCGGAACCCAGATGTTTTGGGTAGGAGACTATTCGCTACGATACTCAACAATTCCTTCAATTGTCGAAATTTTTGGTACGGTGATTTGCCGTATCGGCCGTTTCTACACGGATCGGGTATCCATCTCGACGGAGCACGTCGATAATCTCCTCCCGGTGAGCGGCATTGCGGGTCTCTAAGACCACATTCACACTCACATCGGATGGCGCAATGCCCGGATCCCATCGTTCGTGATTGACCCGGATAACGTTCGCTTTCATCGAAGCAACCCGTTCTAGAAGCTTGGACAACTGGCCAGGACGGTCTGGAATCACCGTCTTCAAGTGCAGTTGGCGCCCTTCTTCCACCAGGCCCTTTTCGATAATGCGGTTCAAAAGAGTCACGTCGATGTTGCCGCCGCTCACAACCGTGGCCACGGTCTGGTTGCCGACCTCCACCTTGTTGGCCAGCAAGGCGGCCAACCCTACCGCGCCCGCCCCTTCCACCAACAGCTTGGATCGCTCTAGGAAGATAAGAATGGCGCGTGAAATCTCGTATTCATCCACGGTCACAATCTCATCCACATAATGCTCAATCATGCCAAAAGTCATCTCTCCGGGCCGCTTTATGGCAATGCCGTCGGCGATGGTGTGGGCCGTGCGGGTGTGCTCCACCCGGCCCAACTTACGCGACTGCACCATGGCGTCGGCCCCCGCCGCCTGCACCCCGATGACTTTGATGCGGGGATTCTGGGCTTTGGCGGCCAACGCGATGCCGCTAATTAAGCCGCCCCCGCCAATCGGCACCACCAAGACATCCAGGGTCGCCCGCTCATCCATCATTTCCAATCCGATGGTGCCCTGCCCGGCGACAACCATGGGGTCGTCAAAAGCGTGGATTAGTACCCGCCCAGTCTCCTCACTGATGCGAATGGCTTCGTCAAAAGCATCATCAAAGCTATGGCCCGCTTGACGGACTTCGGCCCCGTACGACCGCGTGGCTTCAATCTTATTGAGCGACGCGCCCTCAGGCGTCACAATGACGGCCGTCGTTCCCACCAACCCCGCCGCTAAGGCCACACCCTGAGCGTGATTGCCGGCCGATGCGGCCACCACGCCGCGGGACAACTCGTCCGACGACAAGTGGCGGATGCGGTTGTAAGCACCCCGGAGCTTAAAGGATCCGGACCGCTGCAAGTTCTCCAATTTGAAAAACACCCGAGACCCAATCAAGTCGTTGATATAACTGGATTCCTGAAGAGGCGTTCGGTAGGTAATGCCTACCAAGGCCGCCTCGGCCTGCCGGACATCGTCCAGGGTCGGCCACTTCGTCATCACTGCTGCTCCTCCCACAAGGCCAGTTTTTTAACCCACTCTGTGGGTCTCACGGTTCCCATCCCGTCTCCGGCCCGCTCCCATTCGAAGATGGCGCTGAACTCCTCCACCACCTTATGCGTCGGTTCCCGCATGGCGACCAGCACACCCACCCCCACGACGAGAGCCCCGAAGTCGCTCAACAAGTCCTGGGCCGCGCGTGCCGTGCCACCGGCTTGCATAAAATCGTCCACAAACAAAAGGCGGCCGCCCCGCACCGGGGCGCGCCGGGCCAACGACATCGACTGCACGCGGCGCGACGACCCCGACAAGTAGTTAATTGACAGGGACGCGCCCTCGGACAGGCGGTTGTCGCGCCGCAGCAGCACCATGTCCACCATCAAAGCGCGCGCACAAGCCAGAGCCAGGGGTATCCCCCGCGTTTCCACGGTCGCAACATACTGCACGTTGGCGGATCGGAACCGCTCGGCCAGCAAATCGCCCATGACGTCCATGCGTTGGCGGCTAAACAAAAGGTCCGTAACGTAAAGAAACCCGTCGGGGGTGAGCCGATCGGGGCTGGTCAGTTCCTCGATAAATTCGGAGAGATGGGTGCGGACAGGCGCCGGGTCCAACGACGGCCGGTAGGTGACGCCGCCGGACGCCCCCACGTGGGAATCAATCTCGCCCAGGCCATACGTCTCCAGGGACTCTTTGACCAACAGCAAGTCTTCGCTGAGGGTTGATTTGGCCACATTGAGGCGGCGGCTAAGCTCAGTCAGGTTGACTTGGACTCCGGGCTGGCTGGTAATTATGCGCGTCAACGCCACCAACCGCTTCTGCCGCTGATCGCTCATATGAGTTCCCGCCCTTCCCCGTCCTGCCCAAGACCTAGTTCCCGCTCTGCCAGCAGCAAGTCCTCCGGCTTATCCACATCCACCCCGGCCTCTGCGTACGGAAAGACGACCGCCCGCCCCCGGATGCCGAGGAGGCCGCCTACCCGCCTCTCCGCCTCCGGCAATGTCAGCCGGCCGGTGACCAATTTCAGCAACAGTCCCAACCCGACGTCCCTGGCGAGTGCCACTGGCGATTTGCGGTGTGCCAGCAAGACTTCCGCGCGCTCTTTGAGGCGCGGAACCGCGTCTGTGCGGGTGACGAATAGGTTGCCCCCGGTGAACACGCCCTCACGAAACCGGACATAGGTGCGCTTGGTGCCCGGAAACCGAGCCTCGGCCGTCTCCTTGGGGATGACCGGATACACCACATCCACGTCGCCCGGCGCGGCCTGAAGGAAGGCCTCAATCACGTGCGGGGTCACCCAGGGAATGTCGCCGGTGACGAACAACACGGACTCCGCCCCCTCAGGCGCCGTCGACAAGCCCTCCAAAATATTGCCGAACATGTCCCCGGTCATCCGCGCAAGCACGACCCCGTCCCGCTTCAGCGAGGCGGGCCCCACCATGCCAATGGACGTCACCGAAGGCGCCGCTGCTAAGGCATCAAGGATCCACTCCGCCATAGGGCGCCCGCCCACCGGGATCTCGGCCTCATAGTCCTCTGGATGATCAGCATGCAGCAAACCTCGGTTAGGTTGGCCCGCCAAAAGAATCGCGTGCACCTGTTGCTCACTTCTTTCACCAAGAGTCGAGAACGCTTGTAGACTGAACCCAGGGGACGCCCCGGTTTCGAAGTCGGGCGGCCATCCACTCGGCCCAGTCCTCGTCTTCTCCCACAATGTAATAGGTTGGGCCGCTGCCTGACAAGGCGCACAGGGCTCCCTGTGCCGCGTCAAGAAGCAAGCCGCGAAAATCTTTCAAAGCTGGCATGACCAAAAAGGCCGCCTCTTCCAAATCGTTCCTGAGGTCTTCCTGGCCCAATCGACGGCCGTGTACCAACGCCGCCTGAACCCGGTCCAGGCTGGCCATAGGCTGCCCCATATCCAGGGCATCGAATGCCTGATACACCGCTGGCGTAGACAGCGAGACCCCCGGATTGGCCAAAACCACCCCGCCGAAAGACACCGACGGGAGCAGCGTTAAACGTTCGCCATATCCCTCAGCCCGCGCCGCGCCTCCGCGGATGAAGAAGGGCACGTCCTTGCCCAGCGCCGCGGTTTCCCGCAAGAATTCCGGCTCATCCATCCGATCCGAGCCGCGAAACGCCCAACGAATCAACGCCGCCGCGTCGGAGCTGCCGCCGCCCAGGCCGGCCCCGACCGGAATGTACTTATCTAAGCGGCCATAAATGGGCGGCGGGGCCGCTCCCTTATCGACGCACCAAGCATAAGCCCGCACCACGAGGTTGTCCTCATCCAGCGCCGGTGCGTTCTCGGAGGCCTCCCATAGCATATGATCCCTGGTTTCGATATACAACTGATCAGATAAGGACACCGTCTGCATCACGGTGTCCACAGGGTGGTAGCCAGTCGCATCGCGCGGACCCACCCCGAGTCCGAGATTAATTTTGGCCGGTGCCTGGTACCATGGCATATGCGCATCCCCTCAGACCAATCTTCGGGGTAGACGGCCCAAATTCCTTCGTCGTCACGCCTGCTCTAAGAGTTCCTGGGGTTTGGGGGCTCCCCTTTCGACCAAGGATGCCTCCACCGCACCCCGCACTATGCCGTAGCGCTCGTACAGCACCAAGACCAGCGATCCCGGCTCCGCGCTCATAATCGCGTGGCGAACCGCCTGCCCCTCATCCAGGACCACCTCGACATCCACAGTTCCGGCGCCCCGGACGGCGTCTTTAATGAGTTCCGCAATCTCGCCGACGGCGCGGCCCCGCCGATCGGCATCCTCACGGACAATGATGCGTTGACTAAATCCAGCCACCACCTCGGCGGAGGCCCGGATGTCGTCATCCCGGCGATCGCCCGGCAAGCCCAAAACCGTGACGATGGTCCGAGAGCGCAGCCGTCGGCAAATCTCTCCGAGGGCCGTAATAGCCGGCACATTGTGCCCGTAATCCACCAACACGCGGACGTCGTCGCCCTGCATCATCTCCAGCCGGCCCCGATTCAAGCCCGCCCCGCCGGCAGGAAAGCTTTTCAATCCCGCTGCCACCTCGCTCGGCGACATGCCCAAGGCCAGGGCAGCTGCCGCTGCGGCCGCTGCGTTGGCCACGTTGATGGCTGCCACACCGCCTAAGCTGGCGGGGAGCGCCCGGCTTCCAATCAGCCGCGTTTCCCGTCCGTCGGCCCCGTAGTACAGGCACCCGCGCTTGGCGTATACCGCCTTGCCGCCCTGAGCGAGATGCTCTGTGACATAGGGGTTGTCGCCCGCCGTCGAAAACAACACCACTTCCCCGCGGCAACGATCGGCCATCGCCCGTACATAGTCGTCGTCGGCGTTAAGCACAGCCTTGCCCGTCGGTCTCACCACTTCAACCAGCAACGCCTTGAGATGGACCAAGTCGTCCAGTGTCTCGATGTTGTCCTGACCCAAGTGATCGCGTCCGATATTGGTCACCACCGCCACATCCAAGTCGTCAAATCCCAAGCCTCCCCGGGCCATCCCCCCGCGGGCGGTTTCCAGCACCGCCATTTCAACCGTGGGGTCGTTCAAGACCAGCCGGGCGGACCAAGGGCCGGTTAAATCACCGCTCTTAATGACGTCTCCGGCGATGCTGATGCCATCCGTGGTCGACATGCCTACACGGTGGCCCGCCAGGCCCGCAATATGGCCGAGCATGCGGGTCACCGTCGTTTTGCCGTTGGTTCCCGTGACCGCGGCTACTGGAATGCGCCCATTGTGATCCGGAAACAAATGCTCCACCAGCTTATCTGCCACCGAGCGGGGCGAGCCCGTGTCCGGAAAGAGGTGCATGCGCAGTCCCGGGGCGGCATTGACCTCAATCACGGCACCGCCCGCTTCCGTTAGCGATACATCTAGGCGGGGCGTCACAATATCGATACCCGCCACATCCAGCCCCAGAGCCCGCGCGGCCCTTACCGCATCCCGGGCCAAGGCCGGACCCACCTCGGCGGTGACATCGTGCGCGCTGGCACCGGTGGACATGTTGGCGGTATTGCGCAAGCGAACCCGCGTTCCCTCCGGCACCACGTCCCGGCGTGTCCAACCTTGATCGGCCACGCATTTGACAGCATCTTGGTCCCACGGCACCCAACTCATGGAAAAGCCGTGATCCGGCCCCCGCCTCGGATCCGCGTTTAACTGAACCACTAATTCTTCCAGCGTGTGCACGCCATCGCCTGTCACTTCGGGCACGCGCCGCTCCGTGGCAGCCGCCAGTTCTCCCCCAATGACCAATAGACGATAGGCCGTTCCGGGGATCTGGCGCTCCAAAATCAGCGGTGCCGAGGTGGATTCGGCCAAGCTGAGGTATGCGGCCCGTACGTGATCCTCCGTGGAGAGATTCATGACCACCCCCTGACCCTGATGTCCGTCGCTGGGTTTAAGCACCAGGGGCCCTCCCCACTCCGCCAGGCGTTGGACGGCCGCATCGCCAGAGTCCACCACGCGGCCTTCGGGCACTGGAATGCCCGCGTCTCCGACCAACCGGGCTGTCAGTCGCTTGTCCTGGGCCGCCTCCACCCCCACGATCCCGGTGGCGTCCGTCATGCTGGCCATAATGCGGCGCTGGCGGACCCCTTGGCCCAGTCGCACCAAGTTTTGGTCGTCCAAACGTGTTACGGGAATGTCATGCCGGCGCGCCGCCTCGACAATCGCGCGGGTGCTCGGACCGAGCCGGAACGAGGCTAGCTGGGCGCGGAACGCATCCAGATGCCCCCTCACGTCGACACCACGCTCGTCCCAGAGCGCCGCAACGACCGCCATGGCCAACTGCAGCGCCGCCAATCCACCCAGTTCGGTCTCCGATTCGAAGACAATCCACACCGTCGTATCCCCGGCCTCGCGGGTTTTCCCGTACACGCCCCGTTCACCGCCAAGATAGAGACATTCGAGGGCCACGTGCTCGACGACATGGCCCAGATAAGTGCCCTCCCGCAGCCGTTCGGCAAACCCGCCCCGATATCCGCGGGAGCAATGGTGCTCTAAGAGCCCGGGGAAATGGGACTCCAAGCCCTTGGCAAAATGGCCGCGGTCAGTGCTCCTGAATCCCGCATAAGGTCCCAGGTCCAGCAACACTTCCATGGCGGACCGCCGGACATGACGGTTAGGTCCACTGAAAAAGGTGGCGTCAAGAATATCCACGTTAGTCCTCCCTTGAATCGGCGAGGCGGTCACGCTCCATAGGCCGCCTCTCTGTAAGATCGAATCGGTACCCGTGGGGCAGAACGTGAAGCCGCACACCGAAAATAGCCAGGGGACGATCCGCTGCGGACTCCGTGGCGTTGGTATGATGTACCGCGGATCCATCCAGCAGCGTGACTGTTCGAGACCCCCATACGGTGACGAGTTGCTCGTCGAGGCGCACCTCAATAGCCGTGTCCTCATCAATCCCGACCCCGAGGATGCCCGGATTTTGCGCCAAGGCGGACAACAGCCGACCAATCCGTCCACGTTGGGAAAAGTGCTGATCAATCACCGCGCCTTGCCAGAGCCCCATCCCCGGGGCCATATGCACGGTGTTTTTAGTGGGGGCCTCTTCGGCGTCACCCGTGACAATCATGGTGTCCGACATCATGGATGCACCGGCCGAGGTGCCCGCTACCACCAGGCCGCGTCGGTGCTCTTCCAAAAGCGCATGGTGAAACCGCGTGCCGCCCAGCACGCTGGTAATGCGCAACTGATCCCCGCCGCTGAAAAACAGCGTGGCGACCTCCCGAAAGTGCTGTACTGTGGCGTCCTGGGAGGCCTGATCACGTGTCTGCACGGTCAGGTCCCGGACATCATCGACACCCAGCCTTCGAAATAGCTGCTGATACTGCTGGAAAGCCTGGCGTCCCTGCCGGGATGCCGTGGTGACCATGCCCAACACCGCGCCGCGCGGCGATTGCCGGGTCAACTCCGCGACGCGCTCCAATATGATGCCGTCTCCCGTTTTGTCCTCATTGCCCCCGATAATGACTAGCGGACCGATGAACGTCGCCTCCCATAAAGAAAAAAGAACGGGTGCTCTAAGCACGCCGTTCTATTTTCTTCCCCCCAAGGGAGGTTTATACCAAAAAGAAAACCTCCGAGAAGGAGGCTTAAAGCTTCAGCTGGTCAGTGATTCGGGCAGAATGAGCTCTACGGTTTCTGTCAGGACATCGGTGTAGGAATAAGAAACGCGCCGCTCGGACAGATGACCTTCCTCGATCTTGACCACAAAGATGTAAGGATACGTCTTTTCCAAGATGCCTTCCTTCTCGTCGACCTTTTTGCGGCCT
>JAJZBJ010000121.1 GCA_021798975.1 Bacillota bacterium
CGTGCTGAACGGCACCTTTTCGTATCAGAACGCGGACTGGGAGCCGGCATTCCAAGTGCTTAAGCGCGAGGTCGAAGAGGCCACGCCAGAGTGGGCCGCGTCCGTGACCGGGATTCCGAAGCGCACGATTGTTCGACTGGCGTTGGAGATGGGCACGGTGTCTCAACAACAGCCGTTGATCCTGCCCATTCCGTGGACCGACTTCTACGGACACCACCACACCACCACCGTGGGGCGCCCGGTCGCGTTCCACGCGATGCGCGGTCTCGCCGCACACACCAACGGCTTCCAGACTATCCGCGGCCTCTTTTCCCTGATGATGCTACTCGGGGTAGTGGATGTCCCGGGCGGATTTCTCTACAAAAGTCCATATCCTAAGGCTGTTCCACCGGCCGTCAAACCGGCTCCGAACCCGGGCGACTACCAGCCCAACCAACCCGCCAAGGCGCCCCTGCTGGGCTATCCCACCTCGCCGGACGACTTGCTGGTGGATGGCGACCGCCCCATCCGGATCGACGAAGCATACTCTTGGAAGTATCCTTTGGCAGCCCATGGCACGATCCAAAATGTCATCGCCAACGCAGCCATGGAGACTCCCTATGGCATCGATACCTTGATGATCTACATGGCCAACGTCGCCTGGAATTCCACGTGGAACACCTTGAGCACCCGCGACTTACTGGTTGCTCGCGACGAGGACACAGGGGAGTATAAGATCCCGCATGTGGTGGTGTTTGATGCCTTCGACTCGGAAACAGTCGCTTATGCCGATGTGGTCTTCCCGGACACCACCTACCTGGAGCGCTGGGACGCCACGTCACTGCAGGACCGCCCGATATCGGAACCCAATGGACCCGCCGACTCCATTCGCCAGCCGGTGGTTCCCCGCTTAGGCGACACGCGCCCCACGGCGGACGTCTTGATCGAACTGGCCAACCGGTTGCATTTGCCGGGCTTTGTGGAAGCAGGGAGGCCGAAATACCGCAACTATGCCGATTTCATTCAGTTTTGGGAGACCGAGCCCGGCTCGGGCGTGGGCCTCTTAGCCGGGTACCGCGGCCCCGAGGGAACGGACGAACTGGTGGGGGAGCCGAATCCCAATCAGTTGGCCTTCTACGCGGAACACAAGGCGTTTTGGCAACATGTCCTGCCCGATGAGCGGCGCTTCTACCGCATGGCCAACCAGAACTATTTGGACTGGGCCTGCCGGGTCAAATTTATCCCAAATGCCGATCCGATCGTTCTGAATCTGTACTCTGAGCCTTTGCAAACATTTCGTTTGGCGGGCGAGGGACGTTGGCCGGGCAAAAAGCCGCAGGATGCGGTGCTGAAAGAACGGCTTTCCCGGTATTTCTCACCGGTTGCGGTCTGGTATCCGCCCTTGGAGGACCGGCCCGAGGAGGCCGCAGCATTCCCTCTTCGCATCATCACCCAGCGGCCCATGACCCACTACCATTCGTGGGGGTCGCACAACGCCTGGTTGCGGCAGCTTTTGAATGAGAATCCCCTCTACATCAATCCTGCCAAGGCGGCAGCCTTGGGGCTTCAGGAGGGACAATGGGTCTGGGTGGAATCGCGCATTGGCCGCATGACCGCCAAACTACGCTTGTCCGATGCGGTCGAGCCCGACACCGTCTGGACCTGGAATGCGATTGCCAAAGGCCCGGGATCCTGGGCTCTGGATCCCCAGAGCCCAGAAGTACGGCGAGCGATTCTCATCAACCACATCATCCCCGACCGCCAAGCCGGACCCTATCAAAGCGAGTATTTCAACAACGACCCGGTCACGGGCCAGGCTGGTTGGTATGACGCCCGGGTCAAGATCTACCCCTCGGAACTCGAGGAAGTTTGGCCCATCGTCGATCCCCGTCAACCCGCCGTCGAAACGCCTAACGTGCCCCGTATGGCCTACACCACCAAGGAGCGATAACATGCAACTGACCATTATTACGGACTTGAACAAATGCGTGGGTTGCAAGAGCTGCCAGGTCTCCTGCAAGGAACACAATACCTCCGGCGCCTTTGGCCCGGTACCCGATGACACGCCGTACCAGGATCCCGATGGGATGTGGTGGAACCGCATCCTCACCATGGAGAGCGGCGAATATCCCAACACGTCCGTTCTGTACCTTCCAAAAGCCTGCATGCATTGCTATGATGCGCCGTGTGTACCGGTATGCCCGACGGGCGCCTCGTTCAAACGCGAGGACAACGGAGTGGTACTGGTTGATTACGACAGCTGCATTGGCTGCCAGCTCTGCATGTGGGCCTGTCCCTATGGTGTGCGCGAGTTCGACGAAGAGGCCGGCGTGGTCAAGAAGTGCACGCTGTGCATCGATCGCATCGAGGACACGACTTTGCCCGAGCACGAGCGCCAGCCCGCCTGTGTCCAGAGCTGCCCGACCCATGCCCGCACTTTCGGGGATTTGGACGATCCCAACTCCGAAGTGGCGCGGTTGGTGGCAGAGCGCCAAGGCTTCGGGTTGCTGCCGGAGCTTGGCGCCCGGCCCTCCGTCCATTACCTGCCGCGCCGCCCGGCGCCGTCGCTTCTGGATGCCGAAACTCTCGAAACAGCCATGGAGGAGCGCTACTAATGCGGCCGGCCACACCACTTTTAGTCTTAACCATTGGCCAGGGACTGGCCGGCGGCATCACCGTCTGTCTGGCTGCTCTCATGTGGATGGGTCGCTTAGCGCCGGGAGAAGCTCGGATTCTGGTGCTGATCGCACTGGGTACGGCAGCTGTCGGGGGAATGGGGTCCTTCTTCCACATGCACAACCTCAAGGCGGCACGATATGTGATGCGGCGCCTAAAGACCTCCTGGCTTTCCCGCGAGGCGTTGACGACAGCCCTGTTCGGAGGATTGTTGGCGGTCTTGGCGATTTGGACGGTGTTGGATGCGGCGGGGATCTCTAGTGCAGGATACCGGATCGTGCTGGCGATCACCGCATCAGCCGGATTCGTGGCGATGTGGGTCACCGCCATGCTCTATGCCACCATTCCTGCCGTCTTGAGCTGGCACACGCCCGCCACCGTGCTGAATTTTATGCTGGTGGGGATCACGTCTGGCGTGGGACTGACAGCTGGTTGGGTATCCGGGGCTCCGGATTTATGGATTGGATTGGCGATTTGGATTCCATTAACGGCCGTGGTGAAGGGGCTCCATTGGGGCCACTTCCGTCGAGCCCACGGCCAGATTCGGGCGGAGACCGGAACCGGGCTCCCATTCTCGCCCTACCGATTGCAGGATACCGGTACATCCAAGCCGCCGTACCGCACCCAGACGCAGGTCTGGCCGCTAATTCATCCCGCCCTGCTCCGAATCGTGCAGCTCTGGATCGTCTTCTGGCTGTTTGTCGTGCCCCTGGGCGGTGTGTTGTTGTGGCAAACCGCAGGATGGAGCGGTGGGCGCTGGTTTCTTCCGGTTGGAGCCCTGCTCGGCGTCATCGCGGAACGATGGCTGTTCTTTGCGGATGCCACCCACAGTTCCCGCGTCTTTTTCGTCGATGAACCGCGCCGGGCGCCGCAAGTTCCCCTGACCGGAGGCGCCTCCCGCACCGGGAATCCCACATAATGCCGGGGCCTATACGCATGGCGGCCGAGAGTCCAGACGAGCAGCGGTTGGAAATGGCATTGGAGCCCGTGCTCCAACAAGCGGGCTGGACCATTGACCACAGCCCCGATCGCATTTGGAACCGTCGGGCACGCCCCAGATGCGTATTGGAAGGGACGATAGGGGGGCCGCGGGCGTTGACCGTATTGACCGCGCCAGGAGCGGCGGAGTTGTCGCGCACCGCATCGTCGTGGCCGCGATCCCAGATCCTGGCCACCCAAAGCTTGGCAGCCGATGCCGCGTCCAACGTCCCTTGGCTGCCACGCCTGGTGCCTGAGTACTGTTTTCCGCCTGGCCTCGGTGCAGACACCTTTGGAATCACTGCCAAATTTCACCTGGAGAGTCGGCCGCGTCTTGTCTATCTGGGGGGGTATTCCCACGGTGCGGTATTGACGCGATTGCTGGAAATCGCGGCCGGACTTCTGACGATGGACGGGGAGCTAGTCCTGCCGGACAGTCTGGAGCTCCGCGCTGCCTGGGCGCCCGTCATCCGGCGCCAGCAATTAGCCGAACGTGTGGTGTTCCTGCCCTCACTCACCGGACCAGAAATGGCCGCGCTTCTAGTGGGAGCCGATGTGCTGTTGGCCTTGGATCCCACCGACACAGCGCGTACCCTCGCGACATGGGGTCTCGCCTCCGGGACTCCCACCATCGCGCAGCACAGCCCAGCGAATGAATCCCTGTTCGGTCCCGCCGCTCTCTGGGTCTATGAGGAGTCGGCATCGGTATGGCGGGACGCGATCCTACAGGCACTCGACCACGTACCGCTCCGGGAGATGTTGACCGGCCGCGCGCTAACCGTGACTGAACCCTGGCGCTCGCAACACGCGAGGGCCGCCTGGGTTGACCGGCTGACCCGCCTATAGCTGTAGCCGCGCCCGGATTAGGTCCCCCGGGTTTCCCGGCCAACTGCCCTGGGCTCGCACCTCGACCCAGCCCCGAGACACCCGCCCCCGTGACACCAACCAGGCAACCATGCCCAGTACGGCGTATATATAGATGCCGGCGGGCAGATCGCTCTCCCACGGCCCAGCCGCAACGGCCGTCGATCCTGTGGTCTCATGCCATGGGCTTGGGTTAGTCGCCCCGCTAACCGCAAGCGGGGGAGGGAGTCATCGAAGTGGCTGCTGCCCCATGTCGTCTGAGAGCGCTTAGCTGGACAGGAGGTCATCACATGGAGGACCCCCGGCGCGGACAGGGAGCGCGCTTCCTCGTTGGCCGCATCAAGTTCGGGAGGCAATCGCACCCGCGCCGGAACCGCCGTATTACGCGGTAATTGCCACGTCGGAACGCGCCGCCGGACACAACGGCTATGCCGAAATGGCCGCGCAAATGCTCCAACTGGCTGAGGTCCAGCCCGGGATTTTAGGCGGCGAAAGCGCCCGGGGACGGCCTCAGCATTACCACTTCGTACTGGGCATCACTGGAAGCCAGACCAGACTGGAAACAGCATGAGCCGCGTCTGGCAGCCCAAGCATTAGGGCAGTGCGTTGCCCCGAGGCGAGGGATTCTGAGGTCACGGCGGCGCCTTGCCTGGCCTGCGTACGCAACGGGTGCCGGCCGCGGTTCTTGCCCCGCGCTGGACCTGAGGTGCCAAAGGCGGTGATGGCTCGTCAACCACAGGAAGAGCTGCCGGCACGGACGATCGCACGAATCCGGCCCAGGCGACATGTTGAAGAGGCTCAGACATCTCAATGCCGAACTTACGTCGGGCTGCGCTCAGCAGGCCATGGCCGGGCCAGACCTGTATGTGCCCGACATTTGATCAGCCTACGGCGCCTCAAAACCGATATGAGACGCAGTTCGGACTTCTTGCTGCAAGGCAAGGGCTGGCCTCATCTGAGGGCGGGGGAGAGGGGTAGGAGGGAAGTTTCGCCGTACAAACCCTTTGCATACCCCCAATTCCCAGTTTACGAAAAGTTATTGACTATGTTATAAATGTCTGTACAATTTGCCTGGGATAATATTCCTGCTTGAGAATTATGAGGAGGATTCAAAAATGGGTATTGCCAAGAAGTTGTCGCCAATAGCGGCCCTCGCCTTGTCCGGTAGTGTATTGGCCGCATGGGGCCCGGCAACGATGGCCGCTTCCCACCATGCAGCGGGCACATCAAACAAAACACTGAAAATCATTATGTGGGTCAACCCACCCGCTGTCGCCGCGGTCAACAAAATCGATGCCGCGTTTCAGAAGAAATATGGCGTGAAAGTGCAGTTGGAAACCGCCGCCAATGACCAGGCGGGTTATGGCGCACTGCAGCAAACAGCCGTGCAAGGCGGAACGGCCGACATTATGGCCATTGAGCCGTTCGACCCGATGCCCTACAAGCAGAACACCACCACCCTCAGCAGCGTGCAGGAGTGGGCGGAACATGGCGTATTCGCGCCCCTGAACGGACAGTCATACCTGTCCCACTTCTCCAAGACCGATTTGGGTGCGGCCGCGTACAAGGGTAAGGACTACGGTCTCGTCACCGGGGTATACCAGACGGGTCTGTTCTACAACAAGGCGATATTCGCCAAGTACCACCTCGCGGTGCCCAGCACCTACAATCAGTTCGTGCAACTCTCCAAGAAGCTGAAGTCGCACGGCGTGACGCCGGTCTGGACCGGCATTGGCAACGGCGCCACCTTCTACCTCGAGTTCGCGATGTTCCCGCTGATGCTCGACCAGCTGCCACAGTACTCGGTCAGCAGCGCGTTGGCATCGGGCAAGCTGAAGTGGACCAATCCAGCTATGATCACCACCTTCGCACATGAGCGGGCATTCTTCTCCAACGATGTGGAAAAGAACTTCGCCGGCCAAAACTGGCAGCAGATGCCGGGCGACTTTGCCGCCGGCAAAGCGGCCATGTTGCTGGACGGGTCGTGGGACCTTCCGTCAGTGCTCAAGGCCAACCCGCACATGAAGATTGGGTTTTTCCCATTCCCCGGATCCAACAAGGCCGCCAACAACCAGCCGGTCGCCAACCCCGACCTGACTTGGACCGTCCTCAACAACAGCAAGAACAAGGGTCTGGCTGAGAAGTGGCTAGCCTTCTTCGCCTCTAAGCCCGAATACAGCCAGTACGTCAGCATGACCGGCATCTCGCCGAGCGAGATGGGGTCCTACCACAACCAGGACGCGACAATTATGGGCAAGTGGTTCGGCGTGGGCCGCGTCATTCAGCAGAGCCCCAACTTCCTAGTGGCCAGCGGGCCGAACTACCTGCAGCCCACCAACTTCTGGTCCGAGCAGCTGAACATGGTGCAGGGGCAAGTATCGCCCAAAGCGCTGGCCAAAGTCTATCAAAGCGCGCAGCAGCAGGCTTTGAAGTAACACGCACACAATATCTGAGGGACGAGCCGTGCATGGACTTCATGCACGGCTCTCCATGAGGATTCCCCGTCACAGGCGTGGGATGACTCCAAATGGGGGACGCTCCGCGATGAACAGCGTTTTTAAGGGGCGGCAGCTACTATGGGTGTATGGCTTAATGATTCCCGGGCTGCTGGTCTTTCTTCTCTTTGGGATTGTGCCGACCGCGGCATCGTTAGTCATTTCTTTAACGGACTATTTAGGCATCCCCGGCGTTCCTGTCCACTTTGTGGGTTTGGCCAACTACGTCACATTATTTATCAACAACCTGCCGAGTATGAAACAGTCGGTTGAAGACACCTTAATGTTCGCCGGCGGGGTGACAGTTTTCCAGAATTTAATTGGATTGGGACTGGCCTATGTTCTCTCCAAGCGGTTCCCTGGGGTGGGCTTCTTTCGCACACTAGTATTTTTGCCTGCCGTGCTCGGTGTGACGATTATCGGATTGACCTGGTCGCTATTACTGTCGCCGTCCGGGGGTCCGGGCGCTTCCCTGCTGGGGCTGTTTGGGACATCATCGGCCTTCTTCGGATCCAACACGTGGGCCTTGCCGCTGGTCATTTTTGTTCAAATTTGGGCTAACTTAGGCTTTACCACGGTGGTCTACATCGCCGGCATGAACACCGTGCCGCGCGATTTTCTCGAGGCCGCAAAAATCGACGGTCTGACAGAATGGGCTAGTTTCTGGCGAATCACGTTTCCCTTGATTGCCCCCGCGCTTACCGTGAACTTGACGTTGGCGGCGGCCGGATCACTCCGCACCTACGACATTATTTATGTGCTCACGGATGGGGTACACAACACCAACACCCTGGGGATGTACATGTTCAATACCGCGTTTCAGGGATCGGGAAATCTGGGCCTGGGCGCAGCCATCGGCATTATTCAATTTGTTTTGACCGTGATCGTAGTGCTCGCCCTACAGCGTTATTTAACCCGGCGAGAGGAGGCCATGTCATGAGTACAGTACGGAACAGGCCGTGGCTATGGGGAGCCCTGATCGTCGGCGTGGCGGTTGTGATTTTCTATTGTGGGCCCTTAGTGTTTCTGGCCAACATGTCGCTTCAGAGCCAGCAGCAGTTTCTCACCAACGCTACGGCACTGCCACATCCCGTCGTCTGGTCGAACTTCCTCCAGGCATGGCGCCAGGCATCCATGGGCCAGTATTTTGTCAACTCCATCGTGTACACGTTTGTGCCTACCTTAGTCGCTCTGGCTCTGAGCGTCTTTCTGGCGTTTCCCGTTTCCCGCGGGTACGTCCGCGGCGCGCGACAACTCCGCACCATACTAACGTCGGGTCTGTTCTTCCCGGTGGCCATTATTCCGTTGTTCATCGAATCCCGGTATCTCCATCTGTACAACAATCGGCCCGGGTACATGATTTTGCATATTCAGGACGCCATGGTCTTTGGGTTTTTTCTGTTCGTTGGCTACTTTCGAACTATTCCCCGCGAGCTGGACGAGAGCGCGGTCATCGATGGCTGCAATTACTTGCGCTACTTAACGACCATTGTGACTCCGCTGGCCAAACCAGCCTTGATTACGATGGGGATTTATGCGGGGATTCAAATCTGGAACGATTTGATTGGTCCGGTGGTATTCCTGTCCACGCCGTCGTTGTTCCCACTGTCACGGGGACTATTCGCTTTTTACGGAAGTTACCAGAGCGACTGGACCCTGTTGGCGGCAGGCGTGATTATCGCTGCGGCACCGCTCATCATAGCCTTTATTCTCCTGCAGCGGTACTTTATCGAGGGTGCCACGGCTGGAGCCATTAAGCTCTAAACCGAGAAGCGGCCCCTGGGGGCATGGCGCGGCCACCGTCGTGAATGGGGGACTGTCGTCGCCCGTCAGGGGCCATTTCCTCCCGTAATGAGAGTGCCCTCCGACCCACCAGGTGCCAACGCGGGGCAGGGGACGGTCCTGGCGAAGGTCATGGTCGGCATGACGACTGGGGGCCACGTCAGGTTGCTCTCCGCCCGCGAACCCGTTCCGCCAGTTTTTGCGTGTGGTCCCGG
>JAJZBJ010000122.1 GCA_021798975.1 Bacillota bacterium
TGTCATCGAAGCTCATCATCATCCTCTTCTCGGTTAGATTTCGGCAGATTCCAAGGGGGCCAGTCCGGAAGCGCTCGGACTTTGCGCCTTTCGCGATTCAGCAATCAAAGACTGGCCGCGGGGCGGACGGAATGACCGGCGCACGGCAAGGGATACAATGACTCCAGCCGCAAGCACGCTTAGCGAAATCCAGATATAGTTTCTCGGCTGCAGACCAATCACCACAAGACTCGTCACAATGACCAACGCCGGAATGAGCGGGAACGCCCAGAAGGCCCCGTTTTTCAGTGAGAAGGTTTGACGTGTTTCACGGTAGAACCAGATGCCCGCCACGGAGACGATGATGTAACTCATCATAATCGTCACTCCTGTAAAGGAAAAAATGGTGTTGAGCGCGGTCACCAAAATCACGAGGATTGTTGGAACAATCCACACGAAGATGGCCGTGGTTGGCACACCCGCATCGTTGGTCCGGCCCAGAACGCGACCGATCCGACGGCCAAAGTTGCCATCCCGCGCAGCATTCATCACCATGCGACTGGCCTCCTGGTAACTGACCAATGCTCCGTTGAAGGAGGAAATAATGAGATAGCCCAGAAATATCGGTGCTATGCCCGGGAACACATGGGTCAAGACCGATTGGCCCGGAATGCCGGCCGCCATCACCGCACCGAAGTGATGATCGGTCAGCAATACTAAGGGCATCGCCAACATATACAACACGCTGGCGCCTGCGGCAGTCAGGGTCACGGTCCACACGATCCGTTTAAAATCGATCATTTCCTCGGTGTAGTGAATGGAACTTTCGTATCCGGCCAAGGAATAAATGGCGGCCGGCATAGCGGCGATGAAGACAGCGGCAGACACTGGGCGTCCCAGTGCATGGGCCGCAACCATGCGGGGCTCGTGCAGAACGACGGTCCACGGCAGTTGGAGATGGGTAAACCCGATAGCGACCCACACCACGACAAAGAGCAGTTCAATGACCAGGAACACGACCGAGATGGCGCCAGACAACCGGACATTGGTTAAGGAGAGCGCCACCATGATCAGCACCAGGACCACCTCCAGCCACGGTACGGGCATGATGGGATGCAGTGCGTTGATGAAGGTGGCGGTCGGGCCGGTAAAGGCTGCGACAACGAGCAGCCAGTTCAGAATAGATAAAATCACATAGACCGTGCCCATGCCCGGCCCCAGTACTTTTCGTACTAAGGCGTAACCGCCCCCGGCTAAGGGATAATACCGTGAGAGGTGCGAAAACATGAGACCATTAGCCACTGCGATGATGCCGGCGACTAAGAACACCCACAATATTCCGGTACCCACGCCTTGAACAATCGAACCGTACACGACGAATATCGAATAAAACGGTCCAATCCCCGCAATGGATAACGCCATCATCTGCGGCACCGTGAGTTGGCGGATGAATCCATTGACGGTACGTTTGCCTGTCATCTCCCAGTTATCCCCTTTATCTGCTCTCCGCCAGCCTTGAGCCTTCGGCATTGTTGTCGCACTGAGTGGACGAGGCTACACTGTGCATACGGATGAGCAGGAAATGATTTTATCCGCTACTGTATCAGCGCGTGGTAATTTAGGCAAGTAGTACTTTAATGTAATAAACCACAAAAGTGAAGGCTGAGAGAATGACAGATCGGGTGCTGGCGTCCTACGCAAAATTGGCGGCGGACTATGAGCAGAGCGTCGACACCACCAGCGGATTTAATGCGATTACGAACGTCCTGCGATGATGAAGCTCATCCCTGATGACCTGCGCGGCCGTTCGGTTCTGGACGCAGGCTGGTACACCGAGCAACTGCTGAAGCGCGGCGGTGGCAGCGATTGATGCCAGTCCAGCCATGATTGACGCCACCCGGCGGAGCGTGGGGCATAGGGCCCGCCGCTGCAGGATTTAACGGACCCCCTGCCGTTCGCGAGCGGCTCGTGTGATTGGATTGTCAGCTCTCGGGGGTTGCACGGACTGGGAGGAGACCTTCCGGGAATTTCGGCGGGTGCTCAAACCGGCCGGCCATCTGCTGTTTTCCATCGGCCACCCGTTCATGGACTTGACCCACTTCGACCGGGTAGATTACTTCCAGCGCGAATGGGTTACGGATGTGTGGAAAAAAGGGGAGGTCGGGACCATCGAGATGCATTTTGTGAGTCGACCGCTGAGCGAGGTCGTCAATGCCACCACCGCATTCTTTACGCTGTTGGGTGTGGAGGAGCCGCGGCCGATACCGGAGTTCCTCGAGCAATTTCCACATCGAGCGGATCAGTATGCGTATCTTGCCACACGGCCGCATTTTCTCATCGTTAGGGCCATGAATCCTGAAAGGCGGGACGGCGATTAAGATTTTGTTTATCTGCAGCCGCAATCAGTGGCGCAGTTTGACGGCCGAGAGGATTTTTGACGGAGTGAACGGGCATCAGGCCAGGTCGGCGGGAACAGCACCCAATGCCCGCATTAAAGTCACCGCAGGCCAGGTCGGATGGGCGGATATTATTTTGGTCATGGAGCGGAAACACGTGCGACGGCTGCAGGAAAAATTCGGCCGTGCGCTAATGGGGAAGCCCGTGCACTGCTTGGATATTTCCGATGACTATCCATTCATGGATGCTGAGCTCATTGAGCTTTTAAGATCGAGGGTGCCCGATTATATCGGCGATCTCTCGTGAATACCGAAGGTCAGCAATCGGGTCTCTGACGGGCTCGCCCTTATGGCGCGGGGCAGGATATCGATCGTCCGGCCCCGAAGTGGTGCATCGGTTCCTGACCCCCACGCTGCCGCATAGTCCAGCGCTTAGACCAGAGGTGCCGGGCCACGCCGATTCACCGCTATGGGATTTCAGATTTTCTCATGAAGGGAAGACAGGAAATGGCGGAGATTCTTCTGTTTCACCACGCACTGGGACGGACAGCAGGCATCCACGCCTTCGCGGACGAGATCCGGGCGGCAGGCCATACGGTCCACGTGCCGGATCTGTTCGAAGAGCGGACCTTTTCTAGGATAGAGGACGGTCTATCCTATGTGGAGGGGGTCGGATTCGACGAGATTGTGGACCGCGGCGCGCAAGCGGCCGAGGAATTTCCGGACCATGGCGTGTACGGGGGTTTTTCCCTCGGCGTGGTTCCGGCGCAAACGCCCGCCCAGACCCGGCCGGGCGCCCGCGGGGCGTTATTCTTTTACTCGTGCGTTCCGCCCGAAATGCTGGGCTCCCCATGGCCGGCGGATCTTCCGGTTCAAATCCACGGCATGGATGCCGATCCGTATTTTATTCGTCGGTGAGGGCGACATCGAGGCGGCTCGGTCCATCGTGGCGTCAGCCCATCATGGCGAGCTTTTCTTGTATCCCGGGGACCAACATTATTTTGCTGACAGCACCTTGCCGTCATACAATGCCGAGGCCGCGCAACTGTTGCTCCGGCGAGTGCTGGAATTTCTCCGGCAGCTGGATGCTTGACCGTGCGCGGTGCCAAATGGTCCCAAGCAGCAATCTGGCTTCAGCGCACCGAAAGCACGGGCCACTGCCGTGTGAAGACACGTGTCGGAGCATGGATCTATGACACGTGACCCCAAATTGGCGTCGATTAGAGGGCCTGCCATTTTTCGACAGTAACCACGACGGCGGTACGAACGTTATCATAGAAAATGAAAAATCCCACAAGGAGCGACATCATTTTGCGCACATCGTACATTGTATCCATTGTAGTGGCCCTTCTCGTAATCCTGGGCATTGTGCAGGTGGTGCGCCCGGTCGCGCCGCCCACGGTTAGTGCATCGGTTCCCGCATCGACTCAAATCGCCGGCACAGGCCCGGCCTTGCCCTGGCCCCAAGGGGTTCAGGCCGATGTTGGGATTCCTGGCGTTGGCATCTGGCCGCAGCATGGGCCGAGCCAAGCGGAGCCCATTGGCAGTTTGGCCAAAATGATGACCGCCTATCTGGTCTTGAAAGCCCATCCTCTGAGCCAGTTTCAAAATGGTCCGACCCTGACCGTCACACCGGCGGATGTGCAACTCCTGCAACAGGATGCCAGTTCGCATCAATCGGTGCTGCCCGTCGCGGCCGGAGAGAAAATATCGGAACGCACCTTATTGGAAGGCTTGCTGGTTCCCTCCGGGAACAATGCGGCAACCATGCTGGCCCAATGGGTCGGCGGTTCAGTTGCAAAGTTCACTGCCGAGATGAACGCCGAGGCCAAGACCTTAGGCCTCAACAACACCCACTTCAATGGACCGGTGGGATTGAGTGCGGCCACTGTCAGCACCGCCGCGGATCAGCTGAAATTGGCGTCCATTATTATGGAAAATCCCGTGGTGCGGCAAATCGTGGCCATGCCCCAGCTCACGACGGACGGCCAGCTGGTCTATAACTACAACTACCTGATCGGCCACCAGGGCATTACTGGGGTGAAGACCGGGTCGACCACTCAATCCGGCGGGTGCGTCGTGCTCTCCACCGACAAGACGGTCGGCGGGCACACCCTGACTATCTATGCGTCGGTTCTGGGCCAACCGGCCACCTCGCCGCAAGGCCAGGTATGGGCTGCCCTGGATGCCGCCAATGCTTTGCTGAAAGCGACCGACAAGGTCGTGGGCGAACACACCGTGGTCACGCAAGGCGAAGTCTTCGGACACATTGACGCCGGGTGGCAATCCCCTGTCCCGTTGGTGGCGGCCAAGTCCGCGGCACTCTTGGGGTGGCCCGGGATGTCATATACGCTGCATCTTACCACCCACGTTCCCCAGGGGAACACGATGGCCGCCGGAACCGTGGTGGGGGCGCTGACCGTCCACGCCGGGTCCCAAACAGTCACCGTTCCCGTAAAAACCGCGGAAAGCCTCAAGGCTCCGACCTACGCATACCGACTGAAGCGGTAACGGCAAGACGAGTGCCTGACAGACTGTGCCTTTGAGCCCCGCATCGGCGGGGCTTTTTGGTGTGCCCGGGAGCCCGTGTTCAACGTCGGGCGGATGGGCTACCATGAGAGCACAATCGTCCGCGCGCTATCCCTTCGAGGGAGGAGTGAAAACCATGCGATTTATCGACGCCGCATCATTTGTTGGAGACCGGCCTTGGGCCGCCTTGGATATCACGGAAATCGATGCCGCCACCATCCGGATTCACTGGACCGACCAGCCCTACATCTGGCACGTGAACGATGGGCCGGAGGTGTTTGTGGTTTTGGATGGCGCAGTCGACATGCACTATCGGTCCGGCGGCCAGGAGCGGGTGGAGCGCCTCACCCCAGGACGGGTCTGCTACTGCGAGCCGGGGGATGAGCATGTGGCGTATCCCGCGCCGGAAGCCCGGATACTGGTTGTGGAACGTAAAGGCAGTGTTTAGCGTCTTTGCTCGTGTGGCGGTAAAGAACAGGAGGAGACTCGCATGCGGTTTGTAGCGGTGGGGGCGCACCCCGACGACATTGATGATTCCATTGGCGGGACGGTAAGCCGGCTGGCCCAGCGGGGCCACGACATCCGCTACCTAATCTGCACCGATGGATCCAAAGGAACCCCCAACATGGCGGAGATAGCGGGCTTGGCGGCCGTGCGGCAAGAGGAGCAGCGTGCCGCCGCCGCGGCTTTGGGAGCAGGACCGGTATACTTTTTAGACTACATCGACGGCGAACTGGCGCCGTCTTTGGGGCTGCGTCGGGATATCGTCCGGGTGATGCGCATGGTCCAGCCCGATGTGGTGCTGGCTTGGGATCCGGCCAGCTATTGGATTGGAGATATCATCATCAATCATTCCGACCATCGCGTGGCGGGGCAGGAAACGTTGGACGCCGTCTATCCGGCCGCCGGCCACGCCACCATGTTCCCGGAACTAGGCCTTCCCACCGCCTCAGTCCAAGAGCTGTGGTTGTACGGAAGCAACCACCCTACCGTGTTCGTGGACATCGAGTCGGAGTTTCCTCAAAAGCTTCACGCGTTGTCTTGCCACGCTTCGCAGGGATATGGGGACCAGGCCGTGCTGAACCACTGGCTTAGGGATGCGACCGCCTGGGTGGGCCGTGATTTCGCCAATCCGATTACGGCGCGGCACCGCGAGCATCCGGAATTCATCGAGACCTTCCGGCGCATTAAGCTCAACCCGGCATCGGGGGCTGTAGAAGACCTTCAACCCTGCCACGAACTGCACACGCAGCACGAGTGGGATTAAAAGAGGCAGGAACCGCCGCGCGGCGCTCCTGCCTCTGGCATCCGGGGTTTCTCTACTTGAGGGTCATGGGGCTTGAGGTGCCCACGATGGCGCTGCCTGCCGTGTTCTGATAGATGAGGCGGACCGAACCGGTTTGACCGCTCATCGCTGACGTGTACTGGAACCGGTAGGCGCCATTGACAGCCATGAACAGTTCGCCTGCGGCGCCGTGGTTGGCGTTGTACAGGGCCTCCGGCAGGGTGTCGACGGCCGTGTTGGCCGTGCCCTGGCTGGGGACCCACTCCAACTCCGACAACTGGTATCCCGATGGCGGGTTATTGATCGAAAAGGTGAAGTAGGACCCTTGGGCGCCCGGCGCAGTGGTCACGGTGATGGACGGATTGGGAACTGTCTGGGCCATCTGGTTGACCGTCCCTTGCGGCCAGACCACATCCACATGGTCGACCGTATTGCCGGTGTGGCCGGGACCGCCCGGGAACACCCATAGCACTTGGTAATCGGCCCCATCGGGGTACAGGTAAATGGTGGTGTTGTCGGCGTAGCGGATGGCGGGCGGCTGTCCCAACGTCGAAATCAGGGTCGAACGGCTAATTTGGTGCAAGTCGGACTGGAATGAACGTACGTCGACAATTTGGTCGCCTTGGTTCACGCCGAAGTCGATGTTGTGGCTCGGATAGGTCACATAAATGCCCGCGCCGGATCCTGCCGTGTTTTGGCCGGAGCCCCATTCCTGCTGCACCGCACTGATGTTCTGACCGTCGCCGATAGGCATGCTGGGCCCTTTTCCGCTGGCGCCGCTTTGCATCCACGCGTGAATCAAACTCACGGCGGCTTGGGTGGAATTCGGCGCCGGCGGGCTGGATGCGGGCGGTGTCGACGTCGCGGGGGTGCTTGAGCTCGTGGCTGGCGACGACGTGCTGGGCGAGGATGCGGACGATCCCGAAGCGTGCGAAGAGCCCGGGTTGGGCGGCGAAGACGGATACAAATTGGATGAAGGCGAGGTCGATGGCCCCGTGCCGGATGCGCTTTGCGCACCACAGCCGGCGATTAACGACGAAGCCATCAACGCAATGATGAGGATCCCAGGTGTCTTGTTCATAGCTGCCTCCTTAGATTTGGATGGGCGGCGCGGTGCGCGTCCATCCGTACGAGAGGTATAACGCCAACGATGAAAAAACGTCACAACGCGAGCCGATGTGGTGTCGAATCTTCGCCAAGAACGCTGCCTGGAGATGATTTCCCGCCGCGTTGATGATAGCCTAAAGGCATCACACGGGTCCGGACCTAGGCCGGCGCGGATTCCGAATCGCACTGCAGGGAAGCGTAACACTGGCCGACGAAAAGCGAGGATGATACAAATCGTGAAAACACCGACCCAACAGCAAATTATGCAAGACCTGCACGTCAAGACTTCCATACAGCCGGAACAGGAAGTGCGCTCTCGCATCGATTTTCTCAAAGGATATCTCACGTTCTCCGGCATGAAGGGCTTCGTGCTGGGAATCTCCGGCGGTCAGGATTCGAGCTTGGCCGGCCGGTTGTGCCAACTGGCGGTGGAAGAACTGCGCCGGGACACCGGCGAGGACCAGCTGTTCATTGCGCTCCGCCTCCCGTATGGAATCCAAAAGGATGAGGAGGATGCGCAGCGTGCCCTCCGGTTCATCCAACCGGATCAGTCGTACGTGGTCGACATCAAGCCGGCGGTGGACGGGGCGGTCCGGTCCTTTGAAGAGGCGACCGGCCTCTCCATGTCGGACTTCAATAAAGGCAACCAAAAGGCGCAGGAACGCATGACAGTCCACTATCGATTCGCCAATGCCTTCAACGTGCTGGTTGTCGGCACTGACCATGCCGCCGAGGCCTTGCCCGGCTTTTTCACCAAATATGGAGACGGCGGCGTGGATTTGACGCCGCTTTCGGGACTGAGCAAGCAGCAGGGGCGTGAAATGCTCAAATATCTGGGCGCGGATCCGGCCATTTATCTCAAACCGCCCACTGCCGACCTGTTGGACAACACCCCGGGACGGCTGGACGAAGACGAGCTCGGAATTTCCTATGAAGTCATGGATGCATTCCTAACCGGGCAGCCGGTACCGGACGCCGCCGCCGAGCGCATGATCCGCCGCTATCAAATCACTGAGCACAAGCGCCGCTTGCCCGTTACCCCTTTTGATACCTGGTGGCAGTAGAAACCGCTGCGCCGCCTGAGCTCATCGGGGCTGGGACCAATTCCGGACGAGGAGGGCAAGTCGAATGTCCATCGCCTTGAGAGAGGTCGAGATGCAGGATCTTCCGGTGTTTTTCCGCTGCCAGCAGGATCCGCAAGCGAACTACATGGCGGCTTTTACGGCCGAGGATCCCAACGATTGGGAGGCATTCTCCAGCCATTGGAGGCGCATTCTGGCGGACCCGGAAAATGTTAATAAGACCATTATCCAAGGACAGTCCGTGGTGGGCCATATTGCCAGCTTCGAAATGGAGGGCGAGCGCGAGGTGTCCTATTGGGTCGATCGGGCCTTCTGGAATCGAGGCATCGCCACGGCCGCGCTCAAAGAACTGCTGCTCCTGGTTACCACCCGGCCTCTTTATGCACGAGCGGCCAAAGACAACCTCGGATCGCGCCGCGTATTGGAAAAGTGCGGCTTTGTGGTGACCGGGGAAGGCAGCGGGTATGCCCACGGCCGGAAGGCCGAGACCGAGGAATACCTCTTTACGTTGCGGTAGTTCTGCGATCGGGTGTTGCGCCCTACAAGGCGCGGCCCAGCGGATCGATGCCATAGCCGGCCAGACCCTCCGCAAACGCGGCCAAG
>JAJZBJ010000123.1 GCA_021798975.1 Bacillota bacterium
ATTATTGCTCCGAAAGTATTCTTTCATTTGCCGGAAGAGCTCCATGGCCTTGTCGCCTTCCCCAGGGTTGGCGCGAAATTCGACGACATATCGAGTCATCCTCTTGTCCCCTCTCCTATTGCTTTCTGGTCCTAATTTTACCAAAAATGGGTCCACGCACCAAGCGCAGGGCGATGCTCCAGGCAGCCCGTTGGAGGTTCAAGCGCAAGACGGACCGTTCCGCACCCAGCGGGTCGTCAGAGAAGTCCCGTTGGAAAACCCAGGATAAGGGGGGCCGAAGACCCCTCCGGCAATCGGCCGGTTATCGCCGGACCACCCCAGCGCCATAATAGTGGTGCCGCCAAAACGGTGTGTCGAGGTTTTGGATCTTCACCCGCTGTCCCGGTGCAGGGGCGTCGATGAAGGCCTGCCGCAGCCCTTGGTCTTCGCCGAGATAGATGCCCACGTGCGATGCTCCGGGAGCATAGGTGCGAAAGAACACCAGATCGCCGGGCGCCAAGCGGGAGCGGGATATATGGCGGACCGCCCGATATTGATCCCAGGTGGTCCGGCCGATGTGGATGCCGTTTTCGGCCAATACGTATTGGACCAGACCAGAGCAGTCGAAACCGTGGGGACTCTCGCCTCCCCACACATACGGCACGCCGCGGTAGCGCAGCGCCGTGGCAATCACTCGCCGCCTTAGGGACAGACTCGCCCTCCGGAAGGCCCGCACGATCCGCGGGGCGCCCGCGCGGAGGATCAGCAGGCGTCCCGCCCGCAATTGGCTCGGGTCGGTCAAATGATTCAGGGCCGCCAACCGTCTCCAACTGGTATGAAAGCGCCGGGCGATTTCGGACAGCGTGTCGCCCCACCGGACCCGATAGGTGCGGGGCGGCGGCGCCAGAAATATGGGGGACGCGGCCGACCCGGGAGACTGAGCGGCCCACTGCAGCACCCGTGCGGTACGGGAGCCAACCACGCCGTCGACGACCAGATGATGCGTGGATTGAAACTTTGTGACGGCGTTCTCGGTTACCGGCCCAAAATATCCGGTGGCTTTGACCCCAGCGTACCCGAGATGGTGGGGGCGGCTTTGCACGAGGCGGACCTCGGGGCCTCGGGATCCGGGTTTAAACTTGGAAGGATGCCGCACAGCGGCATGGGCCAACGGGAACAAACTTACAATGGCCGCTGCAGCCAATCCAGCCGCAGCGCCTGCAAGGCGTAGACTCAAGATGCTCCCCTTCTTTGATGTGAATTGCCTCCGAGGTTAGTTCATGGTTCGAGCAGAAGGAGCCCTACGTGTCTTGACACGATTCACCAGCAAGCGCAGTCCCCCGTACATACTGATCAGCATGATTCGGCACTAGGAGTCGCCAGCATTGTACAAGCCGCAACATATCGTGTCATGGCGCATCTTCGACGCTGAGCGACCATGAGGTCCCCGATCCGCCGGCTTCGGCCGGAATTGTCGGGATTGCGGCCAATATGGGAGCAGTGGAATCGGGGATGAAGACGTGAATTGGTTGTCCTAACTTCCTCTTCCGTCGAAACGCGGGAAAACTCATGTTGGTGGGAGGATTTCCCATCCTGATCGCAAGACAGGGCGGCCGTCCAAAAAGGGGCGGTCTGGGCGCCGCCCCCCTCTATCAGGCCTAATGCCGTGTCAACAAAATCGCATACCGTGTGGGCCCGGACTCTTGATATTCTGCGGCAAATGCTGCCGGCTGCTCCGCATCCAACTGATACAGGAGCGGCTTCGGGTCATGGTCGTTGATGAGCAATGCCGAGAACCCCTGCGGCAACGCATCCAATGCCGCCAAAATCGTCTGATGTTTAACGGGCGGCGGCAGGATCGGTGCGTTGATGACAATGACCGGTTCAGCCATGTGATACCATCCCTCCCCGCTGTAAAATGTGATTCCATCGCCAGAATACGCTACACCGTCCTAGGTGGCCGTGACCAGGATCACCGGGACAGCGCGTTATGAGCGGGCGGAGTCCGGGCGCTTCGACGGCTCTGGCGACGCCTTGGGCCGCTGGTGCAAGACGCCGGTAAACCGGTGCAAAAGGCCGTCATAACGGCGCTGGCCTTTGGGATCGGTCTTCAAGTGCACATACGCCCCGGCCGCTAATCGCGAGGCCCAATCGGTGTCCGATTCGGCAATCCTGATTAAGGCCTCTTGCAAGATGCGCAGAAGCTCTCGATGCTCCGCTTGCTGGCGCTCTTGAAATTCGACGGCGGCCGTGGAAAACCACTCGGCCGCGAGTCCCAGACCTCCGCGATAGACCGCTGCGGCTTCTACCCCCAGCCTTTGGGCAACCTCTTCGAGTTGGTCATCCGTGAGCCCCAGAACGACCACACGATCGTGAGGGCCGGCCGTTGTCCGCCAGGTTCCCAAGCGGTCCGCCAGATGGCCCTGTTCCGCTCCATTCCAAACGTCCAATCCCATAACGAACCTCCCGTCAAAAGCGATCGCAATCGCTCCCCTTTTATCCGGCCATGCGATCCCCTCCCCGGCAACCAGCATCCGAGGGATGCGACCCGCCCCTAGTGGGTGCCTCTGGGCTGCGGTGCCCCGGAAGGCGATGGATTCGGCAGCGGGTGCGCGGCCTGGTAGAGAGCCCGGGCGATGTCCACCGTGGCCAGCGCGGACAGGGCTTCCGCCAATCGAAATCCCGTGCCCCAACCCGCCGCCAAACTCACCGATGCCATCAACACCGCCGAAAAGTACCCGAGATAGCCAAACCGGTCGCGCGACTCATCCACTAATTCCTGCACCCGCGGCACACGGCCCTGTCCCATCTGGTTCCCGAATTGGTTCAGCCAGGTTAAGAAGGGGACAATCTTATACAGCTGGGTGAGAGCGAGGCCTCCCAGCCATCCATAGAGCGCGAGGAAAATGAGGGCCAGATCGAGATGCCCCAGCCCTCCTGCGAATCGCACCGCCGCCCCCGCTGCGATTAGGACCCCCAAGAAGCCCAGCGGGATGGCGCCATACCGCGCATTCAACTCCAATTGGCGGCGTTTCCGCGATCGATAGAGCGCACGCATGTCCCAAAGATACAGGGCCAAGCCGGAGAGAATGAGGACCCAGGCGATCTCCGCCACGCGATTCAGGCCCATCCAACGCGCCAGCCAGGCCGCCGAGATGCCGATCGCGGTCGCCACATAAGCAGTCCAACCAGCAACCCCGCGATGTTCATCCGATAGCGTAAACATCGCCAAGAGCTTATACGAAACTCCCATGGCCGTCAGCGTGAGCCAGCCGCCTACGCCGCCCAACACATGTGCGGCCAATCCCCGCCCGCCCATCACGGATAACTGGTGCCCGGAAAAGAGTCCCGGGACTACCAACGACAGGGCGAGCAGCAGGCCCGCCAGCACGGTGAGGAGCAAATAGGCCAACCCCGTAGCCACCAGCCAGGCGGGAAGCGCCCAGGGCCACGCCCGCTTCAGCGTCACGCCCAGGTTAATCACGGCCGCCACGACGCCCAGCACGACCCAACTCCCGCCCACCGGCAACAGCCATGCCATGCTCGGCAACGTCCCGCCGGGCAAGGCCAAAAACCCCGCCACCATACCCGCCAATCCCGCCGTGACCGCGATGAGCGTGACCCCGGACCAGGACTGGCTCGCCAATTCGGTTTCCGTCAGAACCGGCACAAACTGATGAAGCGCTCCCAGCATTAACAGGGTCAGAAAGCCTATCGTCGTCAAATGGACGCCGGCCAAAACCCAGGGCTCGCCAATGTCGTGCAGCGGCGACGGCAACCCGGATGCCCACAGGACTTCCGCCAACAGCAGGGACACCACCGCCACCGCGAAGTAGCTCATACTCCATCGAGATAATCGGACGCCTCGCATTGTGCACCCCCCTGTTCCCAGACGCATGACGCTCAACCGGGCCAGGTGCGATAAAAATCCCGGTTGATTTCGATGTTGCCGTGGTATTCCTCCGGCACATCGTCGACATAGAATATCGCCTCGACCGGGCATTCCGGCACGCAGGCGCCGCAATCAATGCAAATGTCCGGATCAATGTACAGCTGCGGATGCGCTTCAAACGCCTCCTGCCCGTCTAGATCCGAAGCGGGATGGATGCAATCCACCGGACAGACCTCGACGCAGCTTTGATCCTTCTCTCCCACGCAACGCTGGGTGATGACGTGAGCCATATGCTCGTCCTCCTTTGCGATTACTTCTGGTCTGCCCCCATGCCGAGCTCCGCCGCCAAACTGTGATAGCGCGGGTGCGGTACTAAGAGCAGTTGCACCAAAGAGTCGGATAAGGCGGTCAGAGCATGGCGTTCGTCGGGGTCCAGCTGGACGCCTTGCCCCGCCGCCAGAACCTCTTCCACCGCGGTATTGAGCCGGATCCGGCCTTTCAGCACTTCGATGATGGCGGTACTGGTGGTCTTATGGTCCTTCAGGACTTGCCCGGACTTAAAGCCAAACCAGACGACCGCTGCATGATCGGAGTCATACATGTGCCGCACCACAAGGTGATCCGCATGGTATAGAGTCGGATCCTCCACGTTCCACATCCCCATCGCCTCCTATCTCGACCACCATATCCCCTGGGCCGGGAACAAGACGTGATCATGGTCACGTCCGTGGGCCGAAAGTCTCCCGCCATCGCCCAGTCCGCCAATCCTCTTCATGCATGGTTTACCGCTCATCCAACGCCGCTAATTGCCGCAGCTCCTCCACCGGGAGAACCCGCCGGGCCAATGGAAAGAGAATCAAATTTTCCTTTTGCATGTGGGTCGTGAATTTCGCGCGCAGGTCCCGAGCGGCCGCCGACCACTGCGGATAGGCGCTCTCGTCGCCTGCCCGCCAGAGCGGATACCATTGGCCGAATACGGCGCTCCGGTCCCGAATTTCCGCGTGCTCGGCCAGCATGACCGGAACTGGACTCTCGGGTACCCGCTGTGCGAGGCGCGGGAACAGGAACTCCTCCTCCCTGGCGGCATGGTCGTCCAAATCCACCGTCAAGAGCTTCCACAGGTGGTCCACGGTCTCCCTAAAGTACTCGCCGCGTCCGTTAATCCGGATGCCTTCGATCGCCTCCGTCAGTTTCATCAGTTGCAAGACATAGTCTTGATGCTCTTCAATGAGCCGCGCGATGAAATCCATGGATATCCCCCTAAGAAAGACTCGTCCAGCCCCACGCGCCCTGTGGGGCCCTTAAAGGCTGGACGATTGCGCACAGGGCCGCGATATTCCACGGGGCAGGCGAGTCCAACATCGCACAGTCCCGTGGCGATAGTCTGTGACAAAAGTTACGAAACACGCCTGGAGCAGCACGCGCACGTCGAGCTCCCGTGATCCCGATCACGGTTTCTTGAGACCCGCCGCGGCATAATAGCCAGGGAATGCCCGTCAAAGGAGGCCTAAGGCATGATCGCAGTGACCGAAGAGGTCGTGGAGGAAGCTCTCCGGGATGTCATTGACCCGGAGCTCGGATACAACATCATCGATCTGGGACTGGTGTATGGCATTACCGTCCGGGACCACGTCGCCGATGTCGTTATGACGATGACAACCCCCGGTTGCCCAGCTACCCAATATATCCAGGAAGGTGCCCGGCAACGGCTGTTAGCCATTAACGGCGTTGACGAGGCGGTTGTCAAGGTGGTGTGGTTGCCGCCCTGGGAGCCAACCATGATGTCGGAAGAGGCCAAGCGGCATTTCGGGTTCGATTAATGGCTTCGGAGGTACTCCACCCGCGGGGACCGCACAGGAACACGAGACTCTAAAAGAGCCCCCGGCCTCAGTCGGGAGCTCGATTCTTTCTGCCCCATAATCTCGGGAACTAGTCGTCACAAGCAGCGACGGTCACTGTGCCGACCTCGTAGGCTAGATAATCGCGGACCGTTTGCCCAATAAAACACCGTTCCCGAGCCTCTTCAGCGGCCCGTTGATAGGCGTGCTGCTGGGATGGGGCACCGCCTTGAATCATCGGGCTTACCGTAATGCGCGCAAACCGGGCATGACCAGGAAAACCCTCCACAGTCCCGGACGTTTCGATGCTCACGGAGTCTGCGGGCAACTGGCTCTCGCTCAGCACGCGCATCAAGGTGCCGCTGTAGCACGCGGTGACAGCGGCCAGCAAGAGGTCTTCGGGGCTGGCGCCAACCCCTTTGCCTCCCATACTGGCGGGCGCACTATAGACGTAGTCGTCCGCCCCGATACGCAGCACGCCTTGGCCGCTCTTCCCGACACCGGACCAACCTGCGCTAACCTTAAACCCCAAATCCATAATCTCTCCCCCTTGCTGCATCGTTCCCTTTGATTGTGACGCAATGACCGGTCGGTACCGTGATCAACGTCACCGAGGAGACATACGCCGCTCAACGGCCGGCGGCCAAGGTCCATTCTTGCAGGGCCGCTGCGGAGAGGATTTCAATGGTCCCGTGGTGGGACCGAATTACACCGTTTCGGCCCAGTTCCTGCAGAGCGCGGCTGACCGTCTCGCGATGGGTGCCAATAATGTGGGCCAAATCTTCGTGGGTTAAGCCAATCGAGGGACCCATGCGGCTGGATAAGGTCAGTAGCACGGACGCCACTTGATTGATCATAGGACGCCCTTGGCGGCCCGACACCGATTCCTGCACAAATCGGAGCCGCTCCGATAACAGGCGGCTCACTTCGAGTCCAAATTGAGGAATCTCTTGATGCAAGCGCAGCACGACGTCCCGCGCCATCCAGCCCATCACCGTCGGATTTTCCAGCGCCCGTGCGGATGCGGGATAGCCGCTCCGATCCCAGAGCCCGGCGATGCCGACGATGTCACCGGCTACCCAAACGCCGGTGGTGGTCAGCGTGCCGTCTGCGCCAACCCGCTCCACGGCGACCCGCCCTTCGAGGACAATCCAGAGCCCCGTAGTTGGGTCTCCCTGTTCGAAAGGGCGGTCGCCCGCTTGATAGCGCCGCATAATCAGGCTGTCCTGCCGACGGTCGGGCGGAATCCATTGAATCAGCGGCATATTGTCGATATCCGGTTGCACGAATCATCCTCCCCAGCCCATTATAGCGCCGGGTCAGGCCGCCTACAGCGTGCCTAGTCTTGGGGGACGAACTCCACAGCCCAGCTGCCGTCTTCCATTTTCATCGCCGTGCCTCGGTATCCCCGTCCGGCCAACACCGCCAGGAGCGGCTCCGGCTTGAAGGTCGCCCACAGGCGGAACGCTTCACCCGGCGCCAGTGCATTGACAAACCCTATAATCTGCTGAAACGGTTCCCCGCCTGCCTCTAAAATCGGCCGTACATCCAATTCCTGCATCACGCATTCCCCTTCTTTTCCACGTTCGCCGCGCCCATCACCCGGCAGGCAGACTCCATTTCGCCGCCGGACCCAATCCATGGCCGTGGTACGCCGCGCCATATGCCCGGGACGCCTGCAGTCCAGCCTCGTAGAAGCGACGCGGCGTGACACCGGTCACACCGGGCCGCCTTATTCCGGCTTTCGATGGGGTCCGATGACCGCTCGCATACCCGCTCCCAGAAAAAATAGCCATGCGAATCCATCCAAAACCGCTCCGACGCGCATAAGCCACAACGAGGAGCCCACAAAGGAAGCGATCATGAATAGGAGTCCGAGCCCCGCCCCGAACATGGGGGGATAGGCGAGCCGCGGGCGCCAAATGTCGGGCAAGCGGGGCATCTTGCCTTGCCCGTGCACGTGTGCGTACCGGTGCAGCCACACCATGAAGGGCACGATCTTTTGGGCGAATCCGAGAAAGCTTATCCCGACCCAGCCGAGCCCATAGGCCATCCATGCCGGGATCCAAAGGCGGCCGGCATGACCGAACACGGCCCAAGTTCCCAACACTTCAAAAGCCGTCAGGCCCGCAAGACTCAGCATCAGCGTGCGCAAGGCCGGATCCCGCATGGTGCGGACATCTCCCAGCCCAGCCGCCACAATGTCTGCCCCGTACAACACAACGGCTCCCGCCTGACAGAGCCACCCGATAGGCCGCAGAACGCCAATCCCCGCGACCAAGCCCACGACCCAGAAGACAATCGCCCCATTGATCAAAAGCCACGTCAGGAACCAGCGCCGCGGTTCCCGGTGTCTCAAGCCGAACATGGCCCAAAGCCGGTAGCTGGTTCCGGAAACCAATAGACCGAACCAGCCTCCCAAGGCAATCGCCATATGGATGGGCACTTCATGGGGCCAGGAAGGACGCCCGGTGGTATAACGCACCGCTAAAAGACCGCCTAGGACAACGGTTAAGAAGAGATAGGCCAGAGCCGTGCTAAAAAACCAGGCGGTCACAGTGAACGCGGCGCGCTGCCGCAGGCGGCCGATGACCTGGCCGAGGAACAGAAGAATGCCCAGCACAACGCCCGCGCCGCCACATCCCAAAGCCCAAGTCCACCCGGTCGAGAGACCCACAGCGAAGCCGGCTAGTCCCAACGTGTAGACAAGCCACTGAACGAAGGCGCGAATGGGGGCCACCGGAGATACGTTCAGCAGGACGGGAATCAGTTGATAGAGGGCACCCATCATCACCATGGTAAACCCCGCCAGCGTAAAGCTATGCACCGCCGCCAGGACCGCGCCCGCACCGACTCGTCCTAAGAGCACCAGCCGCGCTGCCGCCGCCAAGCGCCACAGGCCCACCAAAACGCCGAGAACCCCCGTGGTCCAAAACAGCAAGGGAACCGCCAAGGGCGCTGACCTGTCCGTGTAGGTCCGGCCAACCTTAAGGTGGCGGACCCGCTCCCGGATCACGGCCGTGCCGGGGGAGCTTCTTTGCGTCCCGCCCTCATCGCCATCGCGAGACCGCCTAGTTGCCAGAATACTAACAGCAGCGCAATTGCCGCGCTGGCCCCAATCAGCCCGGGCCGATGGGTTTCTCGCCCCCACACCATCAGGGCCGCCCCCGCCAGCCCGCCGCTCCCCGCCAAGACCGGCAAATT